>JANQPK010000062.1 GCA_028289505.1 Cyclobacteriaceae bacterium | reverse complement strand
ATTCGTAATTTAGCATTATACTAATTCAAACTATCACTTTACGAATACACTTATGAGTCAAGTTTTGTTCATATGTACTGGAAATTACTACAGAAGTCGTTATGCCGAAATCATTTTTAATCATACCGCAACCGAATACGGTCTGGGCTTAACTAGTTTCAGCCGAGGCTTCCAGGAAAGCACCAGAACGGCACCCATTAGTCCCAATGCCTTAAACCGGCTGCAGGACAGGCGTATTTTAATCGACCAGGTTCGATACCCAATCAAACTTTCCCCCTCCGATCTTGCCTTAGCTCAACGAATTATTTTGATGGATGAGCAGGAACACCGGTCCATGCTAGAGTCTCAATTTGGGGAATGGTCTGATTATGTGGAATACTGGAATATTCAGGATGTGGAATACGAAGCTCCAGAATCTGCTCTCGATCGTTTAGAGAGAAAAGTAGATCTGCTCATTAGTAACCTGGAAATGGAAAGCAGTCAGCCTTTTTGGGATCAAAATCATCTTCAGTTACAATTCAGTTAATCATTCCAAGCTGAGATATCAGGCTTCGCCAACAGGTTGGCCACCATTTTGACCTACCTTTTTATTATTACAATAATTTCTTACGATATTCAAGCGAAGGAAAAATTGTAATACTGCCATGAAAGTAAATCGATTTTGGGCTAACCGACGCCGCCTGTTAAAATTGGCGGCCATCACACCTTTCGCCACTGCCCTACCGGGCTCCTTGGATGCCAAATCAAAAATAACCAGGGATATTCCTGATGGCACAACCATACTATTCCAGGGTGACAGCATTACCGATGCTGGAAGAGACCGCTCCCGCTATTACCCAAATAATCTCCAAGGTCTGGGTAATGGGTATGTTTATCAGATTGTAGCAGATTTATTGACCAATCATCCCAACACAAAGATTAAATGTTACAATCGTGGGATCAGCGGGAATAAGGTCTATCAGCTTGCAGGTCGCTGGGATGATGACTGTGTTAATCTCAAACCGCAGATTCTCAGTATTCTGATTGGTGTGAATGACTACTGGCATACATTGAGTTCTAATTATAAGGGAACGCCCGAAGTTTTTGATGGAGATTTAAGAGCATTGCTAACCCGGACCAGAAAGGTAATCCCAGATGTTAAACTAATCCTGGGTGAGCCGTTCGCGGTTAAGGGCGGAACTGCCATCACACCAGAATGGGCGGAAGGTTTTCCACCCTATCAAAAAGCGGTACGACAAATTGCTCAAGATTTCAATGCCGCCTTCGTGCCCTATCAGCGGGTATTTGATGAGGCATTAGAGCAAGCACCGGTCAATCATTGGTGTCCAGATGGGGTTCACCCATCAATAGCCGGGGCCTCTTTGATGAAAGATGCTTGGTTGCGGGCTTTCGAAAAGCTGGTATAATTAGGTAGATGGATCACCACGGTTTCTGGTCCTTACTCCCTCCGCTGCTGGCAATCATTCTGGCCATCCGTACCAAACAGGTGTTTATTGCTTTGTTATTTGGGATCTGGCTGGGATGGGTTATCTTAAATGGCGGAAATATTCTTAGCGGTACTGCCGCCACCATCCAGGCACTAGTTGATGTGTTCAAAAATGATGGCAATACCAGGACTATTATGTTTAGTGCCTTGGTTGGTGCCATTATCGCCTTTATCCAAAGGTCAGGTGGCGTGCTTGGTTTTGTAAACCTGGTTGAAGGCTGGCTAATCAAACTGGATCAACAGCAGGAAAAGGACCAACGTCGTACTGTTCAATGGTTAGCTGGGCTGACCGGTATGCTAATTTTTGTAGAATCCAGCATATCCGTGCTAACCGTGGGTTCACTTTATCGCCCGGTATTCGACAAATTGGGTATTTCCAGGGAGAAACTGGCCTATATTGCTGATAGCAGCTCAGCTCCATCCTGTATTTTGATCCCCTTTAATGCCTGGGGGGCGTATATTATGGGTTTGTTGGTTTTGCAAGGATTAGATAACCCCATCGGCTTATTGATCAATGCCTTCCCCTATAATTTTTATCCAATACTGGCCATTGCTTTTTTGGTATTTGTCATTTTCAGCGGCAAAGACTTTGGCCCTATGAAAAGGGCTGAAGATCGAGTAAGGACTTCCGGTAAACTGATGAAAGAGGGATCTCAACCAGTAGTGAGTTCCGAGGTTACCATGATGGAGGTCAAAGAAGGAATTGAGCCCAAAGCAACCAATATGTTGCTGCCTATCGCTACCATGGTGCTGATGATGCCGTTAACATTGGTCATAACCGGATGGGAAAGCACAAACCCTCAGGCTGCTCTGTTTAACCGTATTGTAACATCAATTGGCAATGGTTCGGGATCTACTGCAGTATTGTATGCAGTGATTACCGCAGTAGTAGTAGCTGCGATCTGGTATCGAATACAAGGCATTATGAAAACCGGGGAACTGATTAATGTGGCCTTCAAGGGCATTGGTGGATTGATTCCCATTGCGCTACTGATGTTGTTTGCCTTTGCTATTGGCAACGTTTGTCAAGAGTTGGGTACTGGGGACTATGTAGCCCAGATCTCGAAAAATTGGCTATCACCTGCTTTGATTCCTATGTTGCTATTTCTGATCAGCGCTTTTATCGCATTCTCCACCGGAACTAGTTGGGGTACTTTTGCCATTATGATAGCCATAGCCATTCCCATGTCCCAATCCTTGGGCGCTAATCTTTACCTTTCGATTGCCGCGGTAATGGGTGGTGGCGTTTTTGGAGATCATTGCTCTCCTATTTCAGATACCACCATTCTCAGCTCTATGGCAGCTGCTACTGATCACATCGATCACGTTAAGACCCAACTTCCGTATGCATTGGCTATGGGAGCTGTCAGCGCACTGCTCTATCTGTTGGTTGGCACCATGGGAATGTAGGAATGGGGGAATTAGGGAATGGGGGAATAATTGATAGAGGATTGGTGATTGTTGATTTATGGGACGGGCTCAACTTGCTAAACCTAACTTGAGAAAGATCATTCACATCGATATGGATGCGTTCTATGCTTCGGTAGAACAACGAGACAATATTAATCTCAGGGAAAAACCTATCGCCGTTGGAGGAAACAGCAAACGAGGTGTGGTGATGACAGCCAGTTATCAAGCTAGGAAATTTGGGGTGCGGTCGGCAATGCCTTCTGCCACTGCAGCGCGTCTTTGTCCTGAGTTGGTTTTTGTTAAGCCTCGTTTTGATGTTTACAAGCAAATCTCTCAGCAAATAAGGGCTATATTCCGTTCTTACACCGATCTGGTAGAACCTCTATCCCTCGATGAAGCCTATCTGGATGTTACAGAAAATAAATTAGCTATTGAGTCAGCCATAAAAATCGCACGTGACATTAAAGAAGAAATATTTCAGGAAACGGCACTAACCGCCAGTGCTGGGGTTTCCATCAATAAGTTTTTGGCAAAAGTTGCCTCTGATTATCGCAAGCCCAATGGCTTGAGTATCATTTTGCCACACCAAGTACAAGGGTTTATCGACTCATTGGAAATCGACAAATTTCATGGGATTGGTAAAGTAACCGCTGAAAAAATGCATAAAGTGGGAATTCATACTGGGAGTGATTTAAAGCGTTTCAATGAGCAAAAATTAGTAGACTTATTTGGTAAAAACGGCAGGTATTATCATCAGATATCACACGGAATAGACAACAGGCCCGTCAATCCTGATCGCATCAGAAAATCGGTTAGTTCTGAAACCACTTTTGAAGAAGATCTGGTTGATCCTGTGGTTATGTCCTTGGAAGTAATAAAACTTGCCAGAGGTGTTATGAACTGGATGGATAAACACGAAATCTACGGACGAACTGTAACCCTTAAAATCAAGTTCAATGATTTTAAACAGATCACCAGAAGTAGAACACACCATTTATTGATCGATGATTTTGAAACCTTGGAGCAGTTGGCAAAGCAATTGCTAAGTGCTGTGGATGATCCCAGACCAGTACGGCTACTAGGGGTGGGGATCTCTAATTTGAACCTCAATGAACCGGGACAGCTGCGATTAAATCTGTGATTACCTTTTTTTACTGAATTCGAAAGCAGTCATCCCACCGGCTATTACACCAGCCAAGTGAGACTCCCAGCTAATCCCTGTTTGACTGGGTAGAACCCCGTAAAACAATCCTCCGAAAAACAACACAATCACAATGGAAATGAACAAGGATTTAAAATCCTTTCTGAAGAAGCCTAGAAATATCAAAAAGAAAGCCAAGCCATAAACCAACCCACTGGAGCCAACATGAGCATGAGGCCTGGCAAACATCCATACCAGTACCTGTGGCACAAAATAACATCTGAGCAGTACTCCATTGGCGATCCCACCATAAAACCAGAAAACAGCGGTACCCAAACAGAGTAACGGGAACAGGTTCGATAACAAATGAAAATAACTGATGTGCACCATGGGAGAAAAAACAATCCCCAAGAGCCCTGGGAGTGTTCTGGGTACATTTGCCAGAAACCTCATGTCTACCTGCATATAATGTTGTACCAGGAAAAATAGTACCATGATCAGGGCTAGCCTTAATGGAATCCAAATATTCTGATAAATAGTTCGGTTACTGGCCATGATTAACTTTTGTATGACTTTATGAATTCAAGAACCAAGTATCTCATTGCCATACCTCTACTTTCCAGTGCCTGATGATATCATCAATGGTACTTCTGTGGTGGAAGTGGCTTAACATCAATCGTCCAGAAGTTTGAATCGCATAAGTACAGGGATATGATCTGATATCTCACCTGCTTCCTTCAAGGTAATGGTTTCAATCGATTCAATAGTCTGATGGGTATAAAAAATGTAGTCAAGCTTTTCGTAAGGGTTATCCGTATCAAAAGTAAAGTGTCGCGGTTCATGCTGTAAATAATCAGCCTCGGATAAAGCCGGGGAAAGTAATGGATGTTCCAGAAACATTGAGATCGTTTGCTCTTGGGTAACAGATTCACTGGCAAATGGTGGCCTGGCATTGAAATCGCCAATCAATAACAACGGGTATTGCCGGCAGTAAGACTCTACCAGTTTTAGTAATTCATGGGCCTGCAACTCACGGGTTGCCTGATCAAAGGCCTCGAGATGAACATTAAGTAAAACCACCGTCTTTCCATTAATATCCAGCTTCAATTTCTGAATGAGTCGATCCAAATAGAACGCCTTATAGTAAAACGGAGCGGCCTCAGGTTTAGGCAATACCAAACGTTGACTCTCAATTACCGGGAATTTACTGAGAACTGCTTGTCCTGAGAGCATTTTCCCAAAATGTACTTTGGGTGGCCAATATGGGAATGGTACATAATTCTTATTCCAGTTGACTGACTGCACTGCCACAGTGAATCCCTGGCTTAAGCTGTCTAACTGATTTCTATAATATGACCTACGGGATGCATAATCTATTTCCTGAAACCCTACCAAATCGGGGTTCCACTTTTCAATCAAATCCCTGGCTGCTTTAAGATTGGCATCAAATAAATCAACGGCAGGTTTTACTGGAAGATTATTGGTCATTCCACTGAGATAACCAAGATTGTAGGTCATTACCGCGAAAGTAGAATCCGTACTCGGAATCAGATCAGTGGAAATCGCTATTTCTCGATGAAGTGGAAGTTGCTCACTATGGTTACCCTGGGCCCACCAGTAAAATATCAACAACAGTATGACCAGGGCTGATAGAAAATACCACATTAAGCGCATTATTGCGCTGCGGTACTATCAGATTTCTCCTCCAAGGCATAGGCCTGGTTTAACCCTTCCACGATTCTTTGTGTAATGTTAAGGCTGTCATTGGCGTACAATACACCACTACCTTTTTGATAAGTTAATACCAACTGATAGTTGTTGGAAATGCCATAATCACGTAGGTAATCAGCGACTTTATCATATAGTTCGTTACTGATTTTTGCCTCTTCCTGGACCAACGTCTGAGTCAGGGTTTCTTGATATCTCAAAAGGTTTTGTTGTTTTTTGGTAAGGTCCTCCTCAACCGCTCTGGCTTGAGCGATAGTCATATTTTGAGCGTTCTGTTGGAAGTTCTGGATTTCGGTTTGCAATCCACGGGCGCGGTTTTCGTATTCAGCCTGCAGTTCATCCTTCTTGTTTTCTAACTCACCTGCAGCCATTTTTGAAAATTCATAGTTTTTCAACAAGGTATCCGAATTAATATAGGCGATGTTTACTGGTAAAGGTGCTGCTACAGCAGCGGTCGGCTCTTGACTTTGGTTCTTGTCCGATGAAAAATGAAGAATATAAAGCACTACAATTGCCACAAAAAGTACTCCATTCAGGATTAGAGACAGGTTTTTCACGATATCTTTTTTTTGTAAACCGCAAAGATAACACAAATAACATGGGTTTGATTACTTACCCGTGGAATTTTTAACGTTGTGTTCCATCCTCATCTCTTCGATTACTTTTATAGTGATAACGTATGGTCCTGTTGGGATCAGGTAGGGTATTGGAGAACACCGAATCCGTTGGGCCTGGCGATGATGGCGGCACTTGCTCCACTGCCATCGGTAGTTCTTCGGTGGAAAGTCGATGTCGTCGATAAAAAAAGGCAGAAATCAAACCAGCCAGAGATCCCAATAGGTGAGACTCCCAGGATATCCCTTCATTTACGGGGAACAGACCATAGGCCATTCCGCCGTATAAAAATATAACGATTAAAGATATTGCAATGGATCTACTGTCCTTTCTGAAAAAACCGCTGAACAATAAAAATGAAGCCAGCCCATAGACTATTCCACTGGCACCTATATGATAGGCATCTCTGGCTACTATCCATACCCATAAGCTGGTAAAAAAGTAGATACCAAAGAATACTTCCAAGGCAATTTTATTGTAAAAGTAGAATACACCGATCCCCAGAAATATCAGTGGCAAGGAGTTCGACATTAAATGTTGAAAATCCCCATGTACTAAAGGTCCGGTGATGATTCCTACGGTTCCAGCTAAGGAACGAGGATGAATACCGAGAACCCCCAAGTCGAATGAGAGTAAACTTTCAGTGATTCTAACCAGCCACAATATTCCCACGAAAGTCATAGTGTAGAAAATACTGGAACGAAAGCGAATCAGATCAGTCTGCATGTGTTGCCTTAACAATAAGCTTGGGGATTTAAGTTTCTGGACGCATCGAAAATGCATGCCAGATCGAAACATAATATCCCCAGAAAATAGGAAAATATAAGCTCCTACCAGGAAAAAATATCAATTATTCATAAAGTGCAAAAACCTCACAATGTGCAGGATTACTTGTTTATTACCGTGGGAAAACAGATAAAATAATCATAGATTTGTCTTTCCAATTATTGCCAATGGGCCATTTTTATGAAAAAGTTGCTGATTTTTTGGACTTTCTCCATGCTGTCGGTCGCTATGTGCTTCGGACAACAAGTGCCACTCCAAAATCACTATTTCTTAACTCCTTATATATACAATCCGTCGCTTGCAGGCAGTGAAAATCATGCCATTATCTATGTCAACCGTCGACAACAGTTTGGCAATAGTCAGGCTCCTTCTAACACCTCATTTACCTTTAATGCCCCGGTAGCTAGCTCTGGGGGCTTTGGAGTCTCTTTCTTTAATACCTCCTGGGATACTGCCTCTCATTCTTTGGCCTATGTTTCTTTTGCCAGGGTTATCCCTTTGGCTGAGGATCAGTTTTTCCATTTTGGACTCTCTGCTGGCTTTGGTCAAGAGCGGGCAGAGCTAAAAAGTATCAGCAACCCCAGTATTCCGGGTTTGCAAAGTGCTGAAGAAAATATTATGTATGCAGATGCACAGTTAGGTTTTGCCTACCGCTGGAAAGCACTGCAAGTGGGATTGAGCCTGCCCAGTATGTTCGGGCATGAATCTATTGATCTTGAAAACCCTGAAGAAAACGACTTCAGCAAAATTGACTTTGACCCTTTGAGAGGCATTTTACTTTCTGCAGGCTACATGCTACCCATAAATGACCAAATAGAACTGCAGCCGCAACTACTCTACAGGGTCAATAAAGATTCCAGTAATCAGTTGGAAATGGCAGCTATCGCCCATTTCCAAAAACAGTTTTGGGCCGGAGCCATTTTTCGTCAGGATTACGGGGCAGCAGGCATTGTGGGACTGCGTATTCAAGACATAGCCTCTATTAGCTACTCCATGGAATTCAGTGGATCACAGGACTATAGTCCCACCCATAATAATCATGAAATTCAACTTGGAATTAGAATAGGTGCTACCAGACCTCCAGTTAAAAAAGGATTCAAAATTATTAAAGAAAAGCAAGAGGGTAATCCCAAACCTCGTTTTTATTACCAACCAAAACGTACCAGTCGCAGCGGCTAATCGTCTTCAGGTACAAACTTGTGTAGGATACTCACAATTACTGAGAGGATTAGGCTGAATATCAGGGCCCATAGAAAGCCTTCCACTTGAAATCCTCCTATCAGCCAATCTGCCAGTAATATGAGAGCAGCATTGATCACCAACAGGAATAACCCCAGAGTAAGTATGGTAACTGGTATAGTCAAGATCACCAGGACGGGTTTTAGGAAGATGTGAAATAAGGATAGCACTGCAGCCACTACAATAGCGATCCAAAAGTTTTCTACCTGTACATGAGGGCTTAGAATGTAGGCGGTTGCCACCACCGCCACCGCAGAAAGTAAAAGTTTGATTATGGTTTTCATAAGTATAGGTTAAGATTTAATGGTACCAAGAAGCATATTTTAAGTAGTTATCAGGAGTTTGTTCTATCACTTGCTTCAATTCCGAAGTTATCGGTTTAATCTCCCTGGCGGGAACACCAGCATATAGCATCCTGGGTGGCACCTTGGTTCCTCCAAGAACTACAGAGCCAGCAGCGATCATGGCGCCTTCGCCAATCACTGCATGATCCATAACTATGGCACCCATACCAATTAGGGCTCCTGATTCTACAATACAACCATGGATTATGGCATTATGGCCAATAGATACCCTTTCCATAATTGTGGTGGAAGCCTTCCTGTAGGTTCCATGAACCACTACCCCATCCTGAATATTAGTATCAGCCCCTACTTTAATAAAATTGACATCTCCTCTGAGCACGGTTTGAAACCATACATTGACTCGGTCTCCCAAGTCTACTTCTCCAACAATAGTGGCATTATCGGCAAGGAAACAATCCTTGCCAATATTTGGA
Source organism: Cyclobacteriaceae bacterium (assembly GCA_028289505.1). GTDB lineage: Bacteria > Bacteroidota > Bacteroidia > Cytophagales > Cyclobacteriaceae > SZUA-3. The sequence continues at coordinate 8,689 of JANQPK010000062.1, read as the reverse complement.
AGTATGCCATTTACAGGTTTTATAAGTGCCAAGAATAGAACAGTAGGACTTGGTCAATATATGCTTAGCTGGTTATCAAGTCAAGCTAATCTTCTACATTTTTCGGCCGCCGTTTAACTGACATTTTGTCATTTTTTGAATGTAATTATTTATATTTGCAACCTAATTGACCATTGAAAAATAGGAGATTTCGAGGGAAATGGAGCTAATTAATGACATCAATATAGTCGATCATCTATCTGATTACCAGAGCAATAAAGTAAAAATTCAGAGTGGCTCTTTTGAACACACAACCCGAAAACTATACATTGAGAGTTATGGCTGTCAGATGAACTTCTCTGATAGTGAGATTGTATCCTCAATCATGCAGAAACAGGGGTTCCAAACCACAAATTCAGCAGAAGATGCCGATGTAATATTCATCAATACCTGCTCCATCCGGGACAAAGCTGAGCAAACCGTTCGTAACCGGCTAGCACAGTTTAATGCCATTAAACAGCACAAACCGCAGGTAACCATTGGGGTATTGGGGTGTATGGCAGAACGATTGAAGAGTAAGTTGTTGGAGGAGGAAAAAATAGTAGATCTGGTTGCCGGGCCCGATGCCTACCGGGATATTCCAACCCTCTTATCACAGGTAGATGATGGAAGAAAAGCGGTAAATACTTTCTTATCCAGAGAAGAAACCTATGCAGATATAAGTCCGGTAAGGTTAAATTCCAACGGAGTTACCGCATTCATTTCCATTATGAGGGGCTGTGACAACATGTGTTCATTCTGTGTAGTGCCTTTCACACGGGGTCGTGAAAGAAGCAGGGATCCCCACTCGATTGTCAAAGAGGCGGCAGAATTGTTCAGCCAGGGGTATCGAGAAGTAACCTTACTAGGTCAAAATGTAGATTCATATAAATGGTCGCCAGAATCCAGTCTTAAGGGTAAAGCGCAGATTGAGCGCCACGGTACTAATAACTATGTGTCTTTTGCACATTTGCTGGAGATGGTAGCCAAGGTTAACCCGGAATTAAGAATTAGGTTCTCTACCTCACACCCTAAGGATATTACAGATGAAGTACTGCATACCATGAAAAAGTATCAGAACATCTGTAAATACATCCATCTACCAGTCCAGAGTGGCAGTACCGTAGTGCTTGATAGAATGAACCGTACCTATTCTCGAGCATGGTATTTGAACAAAATCGCTGCTATTCGTTCTATCTTAGGCGAGGATTGTGGAATATCCAGTGACATGATTGCCGGATTCTGTGGTGAAACCGAGGAAGATCATCAGCAAACCCTATCACTCATGGATCAGGTGGTATATGATTTCTCATATATGTTTTACTACTCTGAACGACCTGGTACATTAGCTGCCAAAAAGTATCAAGATGATGTCGATTTGAAGGTCAAAAAACGTCGTCTTCAGGAAATAATTAGCAAGCAACAACAGCATTCTCTGGAACGTAATCAAAGGGATTTAAATAAGGTTCAACAGGTGTTAATTGAAGGATACAGCAAAAGATCTAAGGACTTTCTTCAAGGACGTAATAGTGCTAATAAAGTAGTGGTGTTTCCCAAGAAGGATCACAGAAAAGGCACTTACGTACAAGTGAAGATTAAGGACTGTACTGCGGCTACATTACTGGGAGAATCCGTATAGCATGAATGATTCGGAAATCATGAGCATTAAACGGCGATTCGGTATCATCGGGAATTCGCCGTCGCTTAACCACGCTATTGAAGTAGCTGCTCAGGTAGCACCAACGGATATGACCGTGTTGATCACCGGGGAAAGTGGTAGTGGTAAGGAATCCTTTTCAAAGATTATACACCAACTCAGTACGCGTAAGCATGGCAAACTGATTGCCATCAATTGTGGTGCTATTCCGGAAGGCACCATTGATTCCGAGTTGTTTGGTCATGAAAAAGGTTCATTCACCGGAGCACACGAGGCACGTAAAGGGTACTTCGAAGTCACTAACGGTGGTACTATTTTCCTGGATGAGATTGGAGAGATGCCACTAGGAACTCAAGCCAGGCTATTGCGGGTTTTAGAAAACGGAGAATTCATTAAAGTTGGCTCCTCCAAGGTTCAAAAAACCGATGTACGTGTAGTAGCCGCCAGTAATGTTGACCTTCAATCAGCGGTTACCGATGGTAAATTTCGAGAAGACCTTTACTACCGATTGAGCACGGTACCCATAAGTGTACCACCTCTACGAGATCGCGGTGATGACATATTATTATTGTTTAGGAAATTTGCTTCTGATTTTTCCGAGAAATATCGGGTTAAGCCGATAAAGCTGACAGAAGACGCACGGGCCGTTTTATTGGAGTACCGGTTTCCCGGCAACATTAGACAGCTGAAAAACCTAGTGGAACAAATGTCGGTACTTGAAATGGATCGACTGATAACAGCTGACACCTTGCGCAAATACCTGCCAAAGGATTACAGAAGCATACCCATGTTGTACCAAAAGACCTCAGATCAGGCTCCGGATGTTTCTGAACGTGACATTTTGTATAAAGTGCTGTTTGACATGAAGCAGGACGTCACTGAACTGAAAAAGCTGGTGTTTCAATTGCTCAGCAGTGATCAGGATGAGCAATTGTTACAAAAACACAGGGGTTTGTTTAAGAATCTGGAGGAAGAAACCGAAAACAATACCTACATTTTGAGTAATGGTGAGCAACCTGAAAGTACTATTCAGTACGATGAACCAAATGGAGCAAACAATAATGATGATCTAATTGAGGATATCGCACACGAAACGGAACCGGATGATTCACTTTCCATAGAAAAAAAAGAGAAAGAATTGATCATTAAAGCATTACAAAAAAATAATAACAAAAGAAAGTATGCCGCTCAGGATCTGGGGATCTCGGAGCGCACGCTTTACAGAAAGATAAAGCAGTATCAAATCGATGAGTAGATGGTATAGTTTGTGTATGATGGTGCTGATCTTCATGGGATTCAGCAGTTGTGGTGTTTACACCTTCACAGGTACTAATACCACTGCCCAAAGCATTACGGTATTGAACTTTTATAATGATACTGGTATGGGTCCGGCTAACCTAAGCCAACAATTTACCGAAGAGCTACGGGATTATTACCAACGAAATACTAGCCTGGAGATTGTAGAGATTGGAGGTGAGCTTTTAGTGGAAGGCAGTATCGTGGGTTACAATACCATGCCGGTGGCACCGGTTGCCTCAGGCAATGACCAACAAGCAGATGTGGCCGGTTCTACTCGATTAACCATCAGAGTACAGGTGGACTTCACCAATACACTGAACCAGGAAGAAGATTTTAGTCGAAGCTTTTCATTTTATGATGACTTTGACTCCAGATCGTCGAATTTGACTGCTGAAGAAGATCAACTAATTGACACTATTTTCGAACAGATTATATTTGATATTTTTAACGCCACCGTGGCCAATTGGTAAATTTTGCTATTTTTAAAACTTAACCAAAAACTGTGTTGAATAAGACTAAGTTCCTTGAGCTGGTCAGGAATCCTGAATTAATCCAGGAAAATGACCTGCCTAAGCTGGATGAGTTAGCAACCGAGCATCCATACAGCCAGATCATTCATGTTCTGAAGGTGAAGGGCAGATGCGCCTTTGATAAACCCGACCTTCAAGAGTCCTTACATCGAGCTTCTACTTATATCTACGATCGTAGTATTTTAAGATCATTGATAGAAGGATCTTCAACTGATGAACAAAGTTCTGTTGCACCTGAATCAAACCAACCTGAAAACAAACCGGTCAAAGAAGAAACCTCGGATTTCTCATGGATTAATCAGGATGAGGATGATGAAGATATTTTTATTGATGAAATACCTGAGGAAGAGGAAGTAGAAACATCAATCCCAGAGTTGGGGTCAGAAGTAGAAGCACCAGATCCATCCAAGTCCTTCGGTGAACAAGAGTCGAAGGCTGTTTTGGAACCGGCTGAGGAGCAGCAGCCTGTGGACTCATCGGATTCAACTGAAGAAGATCCTCAGGATCTGCAGCCTTCAGTGCCACCACCTCCTCCTCCTGCAGAAGCAACAGCTCAAACTAGTCCAGAGTCTCAGGACAAGGTCACCGAGCCCCAGAAGAATCCTTTAGACCTCGAAATTGAGGCGGGCAGTATTCATGCTGAGTTGATGATGAATCTCAATCAACTTCAAGAGAGTAAGCAACAATTTGAGGAGCCAACTGAAAAGAATGGCGGACCTCAAAACCTACAGGAACAAATTGAGATTATTGACAATTTTATCAAGAACTCGCCGGTATTGTCAAAACCCAATCTAAATGCAGAGTCTGAAGGGGTGTCACAGGATGATTTGTCAAAGGCAAGCACCAAATTTAGTGAGGAGATGGTATCTGAAAACCTAGCTAAGATCTATCTGAAGCAAGGAAAAGCCAAGGATGCCGAAAAGATTTACAAGAGACTAATTAGGAAGTTTCCACAAAAAAAGCCTTACTTTGCAGATCAAATTGAGAAAATAAAGAGGAGGTAACCATGTTGGGATTAATTTTGGGATTGATACTAGTAATCAGCGTGCTTCTGGTACTTATAATTTTGGCGCAAAATTCCAAAGGTGGAGGGCTTTCAAGCCAATTCGGTGGATCGGCTACCAGTCAAATAATGGGGGTTAAGCGCACCGGTGACCTGCTGGAAAAACTAACCTGGGGATTCGCCATCGCTATAGTAGTGCTGAGCCTGGGAGCGAACAAGATCATCGACAAGAATCAACCCGTTCAAGGTACAGTAAGCCCCAATGTAGAAGCCGCTCAGCAAAAATCTGCCATTCAAAACTTCACTCCAGATCTTTCAGGGGACACGGAAGCTACCATTGAAGCGCTTGAAGCAGATTCAGTACCCACGGAATAACCTATGTAGTTTTTAGAGGCTGGGTGGTTGGTGAATGCTAGTCATTCACTCAATCAATCCTTCGGTCATTCAGTCCATAGATTAAGCCGCTGCGCTAATATACTTCACCAACAACCGCTTAGCCACCGGCATCACAGTTTCGTGAAAAGGGATATCTCTTTTGATGTCTACCAGATAAGTAGCTGGGTTGGGGCGGTTGGGATATTTTTTTATCAACTCCAGTTTTAAGCTCTCAAAAGTTCTGGACAGTTTCTTTTCAACCGTCTCCAGGTATTTGGTATGAATGCCTCGGTACTTTTCCTCCACGTTTTCGAAAACGGAAATTTGGTACTCGTAAACCTGAGTGGTTTTCTTCATGCGCTCATTCACCAATAGATATCCATCGTTGGCGTAGAGTGGACATACCCCGATGGGCACCACTTCCAGCTGTTCCTCTACGTACTCGTAAAGGGATTTTCCTTCATTCAGGGTGGACTGCAAAGTGGGGATAGCAAAGCCCAGTATTTGCTCCAACTCTTTCATCAAAGCATCATCTTCCACAATCTTCTGATAGTGAATTTTGAGTTTTTCAAAATCGGCCTTTTTGATCTTACCGGGAAAATTTTCGAACAGCAGCTCTTTGTTCTGTTTAATTGATTGGAGATTTTGATAATGGAAAACTAGATCTGACAGATAGGGATACAACTTTTGGTCATCGAAGTAGGATTGGACCCCTTGTAAATAGCTTAAAAGAATATACTTTTTGTACTCAAAGTCGATAAGTCCTTGTGTCAGCCAGTCTTTTTCCAGGTTTCTCATAAATCCGTTTTTACTTTAATATAAACAATCTAGACAATATGACAGTTCAAGACAAGCACAAAGTGACTCGTGCTCTTAACAATGTAATATTGTCAGTTAATAAATGTCAGTAGTTAGGGGATGTGCCAAAAAACCTGCAATAATGGCGGTTTTTCTCGGATTAGGCCTAAAATCGGCCATTTGGCATAGGAAATGCTACTAATGCGATAGTTTCTGAAACGTTAAACAAAATTTTAAATAAAGATGTCGAAAGTAAACATTAAACCTCTGGCAGATCGAGTGATTATTGAGCCTGCCGCGGCTGAAGAAAAAACAGCTTCAGGTATCATCATACCAGATACTGCAAAGGAGAAACCTCAAAAGGGTTCAGTAGTTGCAGTTGGTGACGGGAAGAAAGATGAGCCCATCACCGTAAAAGTTGGTGACAGCGTTCTGTACGGAAAGTATGCAGGAACTGAAATCACCATCGATGGCAATGAATATTTGATCATGCGTGAATCAGATATTTTCGCTATTGTTTAACCTTATTAGATTTTTAACCGAAACAAAAACTTAAGAAAAAATGGCTAAAGATATAACCTTTGATCAAGACGCTAGAAATGCGATTAAGAAAGGTGTAGATAAACTGGCAGAAGCGGTTAAGGTTACTTTAGGACCTAAGGGTCGTAATGTAATTCTTGACAAGAAATTTGGTGCTCCAAGCTTCACCAAAGATGGCGTTTCAGTTGCCAAAGAAATTGAACTCAAAGACCCCATTGAGAACATGGGCGCCCAACTGGTAAAGGAAGTAGCTTCTAAAACTGCTGACGATGCAGGTGACGGAACTACCACTGCTACCGTGTTGGCACAATCAATTTTTGCTACAGGAATCAAAAACGTAGCTGCAGGTGCAAATCCTATGGACCTGAAGCGAGGTATTGAAATGGCGGTTGACGCTGTGGTAGAAAACCTGGCAGCACAATCAAAAGCGATTACCAGCTCTGAAGAAATTGCCCAGGTAGGAACCATCTCTGCTAACAACGACAGCGAGATTGGAACTATGATCTCTGATGCTATGGACAAAGTAGGTAAAGATGGTGTAATTACTGTTGAGGAAGCCAAGGGTACTGAGACTGAAGTTAAGACCGTGGAAGGTATCCAGTCCGATGGCGGATACCTGACCCCTTACTTTGTCACCAACACTGACAAAATGGAAGCTGAGCTAGAAACTCCCTACATCCTGATCTATGACAAGAAAATCTCCTCTATGAAGGAATTACTGCCTGTTTTGGAAGCTGTTGCTCAAACTGGCAAGCCATTATTGATCGTTGCAGAAGACGTCGACGGTGAAGCATTGGCTACCTTGGTAGTTAATAAAATCCGTGGCTCGCTGAAAATTGCGGCGGTTAAAGCTCCTGGCTTCGGAGATAGAAGAAAAGCTATGCTTGAGGATATTGCTATCCTTACTGGTGGTACCGTAATCAGCGAAGAGCGCGGGTACAAACTGGAAAATGCAACTATCGACTATCTTGGTACTGCCGAAAAAGTAAATATCGATAAAGACAATACGACTATAGTAAACGGCGCTGGCAAAAAAGAAGATATCACCGCCAGGATCAACCAGATCAAGTCTCAAATCGAAACCACCACTTCTGATTACGATCGCGAGAAACTTCAGGAGCGTTTGGCCAAGTTGTCAGGTGGAGTAGCCATTCTGTACATTGGTGCCGCTACTGAAGTAGAAATGAAAGAGAAGAAAGACCGAGTAGACGATGCCCTACATGCAACCAGGGCTGCTGTCCAGGAAGGCGTAGTAGCCGGAGGTGGAGTTGCGCTGATCAGAGCTATTGATGTGCTTGATGGATTAGATGCAGATGGCAACGATGAGCAAACTGGAATCAATATCGTGAAGACCGCTATGGAAAGCCCTTTACGTATTATCGTTGAAAATGCTGGTTTGGAAGCCTCAGTAATCGTGCAGAAAGTAAAAGAAGGTTCAGATGATTACGGCTACAATGCCAGGGATGATAAATATGAGAACATGTTTGCTGCAGGTGTAATTGATCCTACCAAGGTTACCCGTTTGGCTTTGGAGAATGCGGCATCAATTTCGTCACTGCTGATCACCACCGAATGTGTGATTGCAGATGAGCCTGAAGATGAAAAAGCCGCTCCAATGCCTCCAATGGGAGGTGGAGGAATGGGTGGCATGATGTAAAACCATCCTGAGTTTAAACTATAAAACCCCGTTAGCCTACGGGGTTTTTTTATTACTTATTTTTAAACCTTGCCGGTCACCTAAATGTTAGTGAAGTATGAAAATCGTTATCATCGGCGCAGGAGTGGCAGGAATAGGCACTGCCATAAGACTGGCTCATAAGGGTCATTCTGTTGATGTGTTCGAAGCAAACTCTTCTGCTGGTGGTAAGCTCACGTCAATCGTACTTGGCAAATACCGCTTTGACGCAGGACCCTCCTTATTCACCATGCCGCACCTAGTGGAGGAGCTACTCAAACTATCACCAAAAAAGATTCCATTCTCTTACAAAAAGAAGGAGGTAGTGTGCAATTATTTTTTTCAAGATAACACCCGTTTTACTGCTTTTTCCGAAAAAAAGCAATACTTAAAGGAAGCACAGGAAGTGCTGGGTGCCGACCCAGATCGATTATCCGATTATTTCGAGAATGCACGAATGAAATATGATTTTACTGCTCCACTTTTCTTAGAAAGCTCTTTGCACAAAGCCAATACTTATTGGTCTGCCAGCACCTTAAAAGCGGTGTTGAATGCCGGCAAACTACATTTGAATGAAAATCTGGATACCGTAAATAAACGACTACTGGGTGATAACGATAAGTTGATACAGATGTTCAACAGGTACGCTACTTACAATGGATCTTCACCCTACCTCACACCGGGAGTAATGTCTATGATCCCTCATTTGGAACATCATTTTGGAACGTTTTTCCCTGACGGAGGTATGATATCCATTACCAATTCCTTGGTAGAAGCTGCCGAAAACCTTGGTG
>JANQPK010000037.1 GCA_028289505.1 Cyclobacteriaceae bacterium | reverse complement strand
TTCATGTCCTTCTTTACCAAGGCGGTGTGTTTGGCACTTCGGGAGTGGCCAGCGGTTAATGCCATGATCGACGAGCAGGAGATTGTTTATAATGACTTCTGCGATATTTCTATCGCGGTCAGCTCTCCCAAAGGTTTAGTGGTACCGGTGATCCGAAATGCTGAATTACTGAGCTTTGAAGGCATAGAAAAAGAAGTGGTAAGACTGGCTACTAAGGCACGCGACGGCAAGCTCAGCATTGAGGAAATGACCGGTGGAACCTTTACCATTACCAATGGTGGTATCTTTGGTAGCATGTTATCCACTCCTATCATCAATCAACCACAATCTGCTATTCTGGGTATGCACAATATTGTACAGCGACCGGTGGTGGTCAACGGTGAAATTGTGGTGAGGCCTATCATGTATGTGGCCCTCTCTTACGATCACCGGATTATTGATGGACGTGAGTCAGTTAGCTTCTTATATCGTGTAAAAGAATTCCTGGAAGATCCTGCCCGTATGCTGGTAGGCATTTAATCAAAAAATATGCAATACGACGTAATTGTAATCGGCTCTGGCCCTGGTGGTTACATCGCGGCCATCAGGAGTGCCCAGTTGGGCATGAAAACCGCGATTATTGAAAAATACGCCACTTTGGGAGGCACGTGTCTGAATGTAGGATGCATACCTTCCAAAGCGCTATTGGATTCCAGTGAGCATTTTCACAAGGCAGTAAAAGAGTTTGAGGAACACGGAATAAAAGGTGGTAACTTCCAGGTCGACCTGGAGCAAATGGTAAAAAGAAAACAGGCAGTAGTAGATCAGACTACGGGGGGTATCAGCTATCTGATGAAGAAAAACAAGATTGATACTTTCCAGGGTGTTGGGTCCTTTAAGGACAAGAATACTGTAGTAGTTTCCAGTGCGGAACAACGGCATACAGGCGAGTCAGCACCGATAGAATTAACTGGCAGGAACATCATTATTGCCACTGGATCGAAACCTGCCAGTCTTCCCTTTATTGATATCGATAAAAAGAGGGTGATTACCAGTACCGAAGCCCTGAAGATCACTAAACTACCCAAGCACATGATCATCATGGGTGGAGGAGTTATCGGCCTTGAACTGGGTTCAGTATTTGCTCGGTTAGGTACTAAAATCACCGTGGTAGAGCTGATGAAAAGCATTATCCCCACCATGGATGGTACCATGGGAAAAGAGTTACAGAAAGTATTAAGAAAGCTTGGTTTTGAATTCCTAATGGAGCACAAGGTTACGGAAATCAAATCTACTGCCCGACAGGTGACGGTAAAGGCCGAAGACAAATCTGGAGGAGTAAAGGAATTAAAAGGGGACTATTGCCTAGTCTCAATTGGAAGAAGACCTTACACGGATGGACTGGGGCTTGAAAATGTGGGTATCGAAGTTGACAAAGCCGGTAGAATACCGGTAGATGATCACCTGCGAACCTCGGTAGATAATATTTACGCCATAGGAGATGTGATTCGTGGTGCAATGCTGGCTCATAAGGCCGAAGAGGAGGGTGTTTTAGTAGCTGAACAACTTGCTGGTCAAAAACCACATATCAATTACCTATTGATCCCTGGTGTGGTATATACCTGGCCGGAAGTGGCCTCGGTGGGGCACACTGAGGAAGCTTTGAAAGAACAAGGAATACCGTACAATAAGGGAACTTTTCCTTTCAAAGCTTCTGCGAGAGCAAGAGCGAGTATGGATATTGATGGTTTGGTGAAGGTACTGGCCCATAAGCAGACCGATGAAATCCTGGGTGTTCATATCATAGGTCCTCGGGCTGCGGACATGATCGGGGAAGCAGTGGTAGCCATGGAATACCGGGCTTCTGCAGAAGACATAAGCAGAATTTCACATGCGCATCCCACTTTCCTGGAAGCTTTAAAAGAGGCGTGCCTGGATGCAACGGGGGGGCGAGCACTTAATATTTAGTTTGTAATTAAAGCAAAAATTGGAATTTGGTTCTTGAGCTTAATTGTCATTTGAGATTTGTATTTTGTGATTTACTAAGACCCCAATCTCATTTCATGAAATTCCAAATTCTGCTCCTATCACTAGTGTCTTTGGTGCTGGTAAGCCAAGCCCAAACACCGTCCTTACAAAAATCTCAACCGCTTGCTCCTGCTGCCCCAGAATCAGTAGGGATGTCCTCTGAACGGATCAATCTCATTGACGCTCTGTGTCAAGAAGCCATAATGAAGAATGACCTGCCGGGAATAGTGGCGCTGGTGGCCAGAAAGGGAAAGATCGTCTTTCATAAAGCCTACGGCATGGCAGACTTGGAAGCCGGACAGGAAATGCAAACAGACCATATTTTCAGAATTGCCTCCCAGACCAAAGCCATTACTGCCACTGCAGTGATGATCTTATGGGAAGAAGGCAAGTTCCAGCTAGATGACCCAATCTCAGATTATATACCTGAATTTGCAGAACCTCAACTACTGGATACATTTAATGGAAGTGATTCCAGTTTCACCACTACTGCTGCGGATAAGGAAATAACCATCAGGCACCTGCTTACCCATACTTCGGGAATCGGGTACGGGTTTATTGATGGCGACGAAAGATTCCGAAAATTCTATCAAAAAGCTGGCATTGTAGACGCCTGGACCACCGAAACTTATACTATAGAGCAAAACATAAAAAAACTGGCCAAACTCCCACTGCACCACAATCCCGGTGAGAAGTACCTATACAGTGAGGGGTTGGATGTGCTGGGCTATTTTATCGAGGTGGTTTCGGGAATGCCTTTTGATGAATTTCTCAGAAAACGTCTGTTCGATCCACTGGGTATGGACGATACCTGGTTCTATTTGCCGGATACTAAAGCAGATCAACTGGTTGCGGTACATTATCAAGAAAACGGTAAATGGAAAAAATTCTCTGATCCCCGCTTTAACGTAAATTATCCCATCGAAGGAGCCAAGACATTCTTTTCGGGCGGCGCTGGGCTGTCTAGTACTGCTATAGACTATGCTAAATTTCTGCAGATGTACCTCAATGGCGGTGAGTATAACGGAAAAAGGATCCTTAGCAGAACAACAGTTGAATCAATCCTTGGAAACCATACTGGCGATCTTTTCGGAGATTTTCCCAGAAAATATTATGGCATTGCTTTCGGCGTGGTGACCCAACAAGGTGAAGATAGTGGAGGAATTGGAAGCAAGGGCACTTTTGACTGGGGCGGGTATTGGAATACCCAGTTCTTTGCCGACCCGGTTGAACAAACTGTTGGCATCTTAATGAAGCAAACTCGAGGTCCAATCAATGATCAGACAGGCTGGAAATTCAGATTGTTGGTTGGTGCCGCTATTGATGATTAAGGATGAGCGATCAAATAAATAATCCCGAACACCTAACCGCGCTTTGCCACTATTACCGGGCTGAAATGGATCGGGC
>JANQPK010000172.1 GCA_028289505.1 Cyclobacteriaceae bacterium | reverse complement strand
ATCAGGGTATCTGACTTTGTGGGAGTAGTTCCAGCGATAACAGGCAAGGTGGAACTGGTATATGAGGGAGAGCAGGAAGGTGCAGGCCTGGTAGCTCATAATTTAATTGGCAAAGCCGTAAGAGAGCAATTCGTGCACTATTTTCCCAACCCCGATGAATTCAGGAAGAAAAAAGAGGAAAACCCTTTCCAGAGCATCATTAACTGGTTTGGCGATGGCAACACTCTGGATATTATGAACGATGAGGGAGAACAGAAATATCAAAAAGCGCTGGACGGTGTACCGGGACTTTGCGCTTTGGTAGAAAAGTACCAGGCTAAAAGTTCGCCGTCGGAACGCTACTTTTTAATGGAATTTGCGCTGCATGGACTGGCGGAATACAGTATGCTGAGCAAGAATGCATTAGTCTCAGGATTACAGTTCAAAGATCTGCTAAGTGGAATGTTTACTATGCCGGATCTCGACGAAGACGATCTGGACGATTTTTAGTACAAGGAAGCATGAATCTAGAGGAGCTCCGGAGGCTTGTCAAACAAGGCGAGACGGAAACACTTGAATTCAAAACTAAGGTAAACCATCCGGAAAAAATTGTAAAAGAAGTGGTGGCATTTGCCAACACCAAGGGAGGCAACCTGCTTCTGGGTGTAAGCGATCAAGGGCAACTACTGGGTTTAGCTGCGGCCACTGAAGCAGTGTACACTCTGGAAGCTGCCATTGCCAACTACTGTTTTCCTAAAATTCAATATCAACGTAAAATTATCCAGCTCACTGCTAAAAAAGCTATTGTAAATTATACTATTTTTGAGAGTAAATTTAAGCCACATTATACCCTGTTTGGCAAAGGTAAAAAGAGCCGGCAGGAGTATATCAGACTGGCAGATCGAAGTGTAAAGGCTAGTCGAGAAATGAAGGAAATTCTTAGGAGGGAGCGCAGACAGTCCGCGGTACGATTCACCTACGGAGAGAAGGAAAAAGTATTATTGAATTACCTTGAAGACCATCAATACATCACCTTAAATAACTTTGCCAAAATTGCAGGAATCAATAGATTTCTAGCCTCTCGCACTCTAGTAACCTTGGTTTTAGCCAAAGTCCTGCAGATCATTCCTCGAGAAGGGGAAGACCATTTTTGTTTTAACGCCGTATCAGTTTGAGTTATTAATGCCCATGGCCAAGGAAAAGAAAATTTTTGTACTGGATACTTCAGTTATTTTATACGCCGCCGATGCTATCATGCATTTCGATGAACACGATGTGGGAATCCCAATTACCGTACTGGAGGAGCTGGATAATTTCAAAAAAGGAAACGACATCAAGAATTTTGAGGCTCGTGAATTCATAAGGTTACTAGACAAACTATCCAGGGATCATACTTTGCAAAATTGGATACCACTGAACGGTAGTGCCAAAGGAAAGTTCAAGGTACTTATGAACGCCAGTAGTAAACTGGATGCTGAGAAGATATTCGATGAAGAAAAGGCAGATCACAGAATTTTGAATGCCGCATTGCAACTCAAAGAGCAGGAAAAATCCCGGAAGGTAATCTTAGTAACCAAAGACATTAATCTTCGCTTGAAAGCAAAATCATTGAACCTTACTGCTGAAGATTATGAAACGGGAAAAATTAAGAACGTAAGTAAACTCCATAGTGGTAAAACGGTGGTTGAGCACGTAGAAACCGATGTAATAAACGGATTGTACGATGAGGGTCACTGTACTCCAGCTTCCATTGTAAATGGTACCGAACCCATAAGTAATGACTACTTTATCCTGAAAAGCCCCAAAAGCTCGGTGCTTGCTTACTTCAACCCCAATGAGAAGTGCATTCAGAAGGTTGAAAAAAAATCAGTTTATGGCATAAAACCTCGTAATGCTGAACAAACCTTCGCCATTCATGCAATCTTAAATCCGGAAGTGCGATTGGTTACACTGCAGGGTGTAGCCGGTACTGGTAAAACGCTGCTGGCATTGGCAGGGGCCTTGGAGCAAAGAAGAAACTTTAAACAAATTTATCTGGCCAGGCCTATTGTACCGCTGTCCAACAAAGACATCGGCTATCTACCTGGTGATATCAAATCCAAGTTAAACCCTTACATGGAGCCACTTTGGGACAACCTGAAATTTATACAGAATCAGTTTGGGGATAACGAAAAAGAGGCTACCCGGCTAACGGAGATGGTAAATAACGAGAAACTGGTGATTACTCCCCTGGCATATATTCGAGGAAGAAGTCTTTCTAACATTTTCTTTATTGTAGACGAGGCGCAAAACCTAACACCTCATGAAGTAAAGACCATCATCACCAGAGCCGGGGAGGGTACCAAGATCTTGTTCACCGGAGACATCCACCAGATCGATACTCCATATCTCGACAGTCAGAGTAACGGGCTTAGTTACCTCATTGACCGCATTAAAGACCACCCCCTTTATGCCCATGTGACTTTGGAAAAAGGTGAAAGATCCGAATTAGCCAATTTGGCGAATGAACTGCTTTGATAGCTAGTTTTTATTAGAGCATTAGTCCCAAACGAATGTCTATGTTGTCAGCCACATGACCATGGGCCTTTAAGGAGACACCAACTTTCACCACTGAGCTGATAAAATAATCCAGGGAGTATCGCTGATAGAGTGCTTTGCTGGTAGGTGTGGGGCGTTCAAAATAGAAGGCAAACTGCTGGTTAAAATGGAATCTTCCAAAAAATAAATTATTCCCAATCACTGCAGCGCCGGTAAAAGCATGGTAGCCATCATCGTCCGATTGATCATCGCCTTGTTTATTGCTTTCATCATAAATTACTTCAACACCAGCATTTATACCGTAGATCGTACCCAGTCGCTTTAATAACCCTGCCTGAATCCCAATTAGTCGTTTTCTGCCCTGGTCGCTAAAGGTACTGTCACTTGCCGATTTGGAAGTGCCAAATAGTACCAAGTACTTGTTCCATGGATAGTTTCTTTCTTTGTTAACAGTTCTCTCAGGTAATGATGTTGGATTTATCACATACTGGACTCCCAAGGAACCCATAGGGTAATTCATTCCCTTGTTTGGTTGACTCATCCTCCCGTTTGATATATGGTTATAACTGGCGGTCAAGTTAAACCTCCATTTTTCAGTAACTCTGTAGCCCAGGTTTAGGCCAACCATCAAGGGAAAATTCCAGTTTGAACTGAAAAATAAATTGGTGGGATTTTCAATAGGGTCAAATTTTTGGGTAACATATCCCAACCCCAAACCTGCCTTGCCACTCAATTTAAAATTCCTACCTCTGGTGAATATAGGCTCAAAAAAGAACACCAGCGTATAGGCCTGGTCTAAAATGGGATCGTTATCAAAATCCAAGTAGGTGAGGGACGCACCCCATTGATTGTAGCAGTTGCATTTTTCCCAGGAGTTGTAACTGGTACTGAGGCGGCTGAAACTAAATTCCAAAGCTTGAGGGTAACTATTAGCCACATCCTTAATGGTTTGGGAATGTGGTATAATAAACCCGTAATGGTATGTTAAACCAAACCGTGTGCTAGTTTCAGGTAGGCGAGTAGTATCACTAGCTTTTTGTGCATGGCTGTTGATACCAAAGGGAATCAGAGCACACATTAAGATAGTCAACTTGATTTTCTCTGCTTTTAGTAATTTCAGCATTACTATCTTTACCCCTAGTAGACTCAGCATCTGATGGAAAATCGAACAACTGCTTCTGAAAATCCAAACTTTTCACCAAGAGAAATGTTTTTTCTGGGGGATAAGGAATTTTTGCTTTCAAAGATTGAGATCAGCCGCAAGTTAGAGCAATTGTTTGCTGAAGTTGAAAAAAACCTCTACTCCATAATACCAAAATACTCTTGGCCCGCTGGGGTTCTATTAAGGTCAGGAAAACTCAGTAAAGGCGAAAACTACCAGGGACTTCCCTATTACATCCTAGATTATCCTAGAAAATTTGAGAAGCAAGATGTATTTGCATTCCGAACCATGTTCTGGTGGGGCAATTTTTTTAGCGCAACACTGCATCTAGGAGGTCAACATTTGGAATCGTTTAAAGATGCACTGAATACCAATTTAGAACTTCTGGTATCTTCTGATGCCTATATTGGAGTGAATAGTACTCCCTGGGAATACCACTACCAATCAGATAATTATAAAAAACTCAGTGAACTAAATATCGACCAACTCCGAAACACCCTAAATACCAAACCCTTTTTAAAACTGAGTCAGCATTGGATGCTTGATCGCTATCTTGAGCTTCCCGACCTGGTTCCGTTAACCTTCCAGGAGATGCTTTCCTGGTTGATGAAATCGGAAGATATAGGTTAAATGGTTGACTCAACCATTATTTCGTGGGCTCAATCGGATATCTAGCCATGATTTCCCTGGCAACCTTGTTTATCCGATCTTCCCTTCCTTTGGTTTTTTCGTTTACCGTTCCAGAAGCTACTCCCTGCCAAACCAGTTTTTTAGTACCTGCATCAAAAACATCCACTACTAGAGTCCCATCAAGATAATCATACTCCTGATAGCGGGTAGTAGCATATCCGCCTCCCCAGCCCCATCTGGGATAGCCATAGCCATAGCCCATACCCCCATAATAATCGGTATAGGCTGTAGTGCCGGTTTTTTGATCAACCACAATAAACAGAGATACTGCAGCGTCCGCTTCACTGGCTTCCACAAATTTTATCCCCCGACTAGCAAATTCATTGGCAAAGGCTTGCTCAATTCTTCTTTTATCAAGGTCATTCAGGATCTCGTCACTATTCTTAGCCCAACCTACGTAGTGAAAATCTTGGTACTTACTGAAGTCAGCCTCCTTGTCGTAGTCACTGGAGATTTTAGTACTAGAGCAACCGAAAAAAGTGGTGCATATGATAAGTACAGGTAACATTCTAGATAACATGTTCTTAGAGTTTGGTGTCAATAAGTTGTGAATATATTAATAAGCATCTTTTTAAGTAAATAGATTGATTTAAAATTATTGCCCGGAATCTTCAATCAAGGCATAAGCCCTTAAGTGACCCGAAGGATTTTCATCGCTGCTGCTTACTGCAATGGCTACCAGTTGAATCCCATCTATTTCATATATGGCTGGTGTTGCATAAGCACCAGCAGGCAAACTATCTTCCCAAAGTAAAGCACCGGTATCCTTATCAAACGCTCGAAATTTCTTATCACGCGTTGCTCCAATAAATACCAGGCCTCCGGCGGTAACTGCTGCCCCTCCATAGTTCTCACTGCCGGTAGCACCCTCACCTGGTTGTTGCCATTCAGGGTGATTACCCAAAGGAATCTTCCAGAGGTAATCACCGGTGTTAAGATCAATGGCGTTTAAAGTCCCCCATGGTGGTTTTATACCGGGTCTTCCGGATCCATCTCTAAAGAACGAGTAGGCAGTGGTATTAACATATCCACCCGGTCCGGCGTCTTTTTTGACCGCTTGCTTCGTGGTAGCTTGCTCTTTTAAGTCGAACAGAAAGGCGATGATTTCATCCTCAAATCCTTCCAATAGCGGTCCGAATGCTGGCATCTTATTGCCACCGTTAGCGATCCTCCCCAGCACTTCCTCCTTGGTCATTCTTCCTTTTAGGCCCTGAAGTGATGGAATATTCGGTTCAAAACCCTCGAGCTCCGATCCATGACAAGTGGCGCAATAGTTGGTGTAAAATCGATTCCCTCTTTTATAAGCGCTGCCACCCTGGTTTTTACTTTGCTGCTTTCTTGCTGAGATCATACTGGCGATTTCAGGAGACTCGTTGGAGTTCAAATAAATCACTCCGGTTTCAGGATCGAATGCCGAACCTCCCCACTCCGAACCACCTCGGCTACCTGGGACCATCAAGGTCCCCAAACTATCAGGTGGTGTATATAATCCTTCGTACCTCACTTCTCTAAATCTTCGCAGTAAAAACTGGTGGTCTTCTGGACTGAATGCAGTCAGATCAGATTCTGACATTTTCTGCCGTGCATAAGGTGCTGGTTTCAGTGGAATAGGCTGGGTAGGCCAGGCTTGCTCACCTGGAATTCGGGAGGCTGGTACTGGCCTTTCTTCCACTGGGAACACCGGTTCACCAGTTTCCCGGTCCAACACAAATAAAAATCCGCTCTTGGTAGTTTGCGCAAGCGCGTCAATTTTTTTGCCATCTTGTTCTATAGTAATCAAGGTAGGAGGAGCTGGGAGGTCGTAATCCCAAAGATCATGATGGACAGTTTGGAAATACCATACCAATTTACCTGTGGCAGCCTCTAATGCAACCACACAATTACCGAACAGGTTCATCCCAATTCGGTTCAGGCCATAGTAATCATAACTGGGTGATCCTAACGGAACAAACACCATTCCACGCTGCTGATCCAGGCTCATTCCACCCCAGTTGTTTGCCCCTCCCACAGATTTCCAGGCATCTTCAGGCCAGGTGTCATACCCAGTTTCACCAGGTTGAGGAATGGTATGAAATGTCCAGGCCAACTCCCCCGTCAGAATATTGAAGGCTCTGACATGTCCGGGAGCAGCATCGTACAATTCAGAAACTTCCGATCCCAGGATCAGCAAATCTTCGAACACAATCCCTGGAGAAGTGGGTATTACCCAAACTGAATCGGGATCAGGCCCCAATCCAGTATCCAGCCTAACCCGTCCTCTTTCACCAAAATCATTAATGGGCTTTCCCGAATCAGCATTCAATGCGTACAAGTATTCACCTGCTGTTAACAGAATTCGACGGTCATCACCTTTTTCCCAATAGGTTACGCCGCGTTTGATACCGACTCCCATATCACCATCTCTAGGGTTATAAGACCATATCATTTTACCAGTTCCGGCATCCAGGGCGTACACCCAGTGCCGGGCAGAGGTTGCGAATAACCTATCACCAATGATTATGGGATTGCACTCATACTTTGGAACCCGCGCACCATCGGCATCTTGTGGATCAAAGATCCATGCTACTTTTAACTGATCAACATTTTCCCGGTTGATTTGATCAAGTGAGGAGTAGCCAGTGCTGCCCGCATCACCTCGGTAGATCTGCCATTTGGTATAGGTTTGCCAGTCAGGTGCACTGCAGGTACTGAAGAAGATGACACTCAGCAACAGCATATAACCGAGAATAGGACCTCTCAGTATAAAAGTTAACTTCATTTGGAGTTTTCCATTTAAACTGGTTCATGGCATTCCCCTGGTGCACAGCTGATTTTTGTAGCCCCGGCAAGAATCGAACTTGCATCTAAAGTTTAGGAAACTTCTATTCTATCCATTGAACTACGGGGCCGAAAGATCTTAAATCTCTAGTTTCTGACCTCTGATCTTTTGCTGGGGAATGCGAAAATAAACATTCTGTATTACTAAAAAAAAGTAACCTATTTCAGAAGGTGGAAAAATGCTATCTTCCTGATATAAAACTATGACTTCTTAAATTGAAGCAAACCTTTCATATACTGAATGGAGATGCCCTGCTAGAGTGCTTTCCCAAGGAAATTGAGGGTAAGTCCATGGTGTTTCGTGAGTGTCTGGTAGATGGAGATGTGACAGGCGACTCACTACAGGATTTCTTCCGGGTGCGGGCAAAATTCCTCTCGCAAGCTTACGGTGGCATAAGTAAAGGAGAGTATTACCAACAGACGGTTTCGGAGTTTCAGAAAATAGAAGCGATTCCAGAAAAGGCCGTCATTAATTTGTGGTTTGAAGACGATCTCTTTTGTCAGGTCAACTTTTGGTTCTTGGTAAATCATTTACACCAACTGAACTGCTCATATAAGCTGTTTCTGGTACGCCCTCCCAAGCTCGATCACTTAGGTTTTGGTGGCCTCAATCAGAAGGGACTTTGGTTGGCGTTTAAGAACAGGATCCACATTCAAGAACCAGAAAGAATAGCGGCACTTTGGACTGCCTACAAATATCACAAGACAGATGATTTACTAGGTATCGCTGGATCACTTCAGCAGGAATTACCCTTTGTTTACAATGCGGTTAAAGCCCATCTTCAACGTATACCCTCAAGCCAATATCCTGGTAAACCCGTATTGTCTATCATGCAGATTATGGATGACCTAAATACCGATGAGTTTGGGCCAGTGTTCAGAGAATTCTCCAGGCGAGAGAGTGTTTATGGGTTTGGAGATTTGCAAGTTCAACGACTACTAAATCAGATAAGGGAAAAATAATCATAATAACCAACTTAACATGCGATTACACTCCATTGAAAATGATCCGGAATACATAAAGCTGCAGACCGAGATGGTCCGAATGCAAAATTGGTTAATCGAAACTGGGAAGAGACTGATCATAGTTTGTGAGGGTCGGGATAGTGCAGGAAAAGGAGGTGCAATTATGCGCTTTATTAGGTTCATTAATCCACGTCACTACCGGGTGGTGGCCTTGAACAAGCCTACTGATGAAGAAAGAGGGCAGTGGTATTTTCAAAGATACATTCAGCATTTTCCCAGCCCGGGAGAGATCGTTTTTTTTGATAGAAGTTGGTACAATAGAGCGGTAGTGGAACCGGTAATGGGATTCTGCACCCTGGAACAATACGATCTTTTTATCAAGCAGGTAGTTCAATTCGAAAAAATGATGATAGAGGACGGTGTGATGATTTTCAAACTTTGGTTTTCTATTGACAAGGATGAACAAAATGAAAGATTACAAGAGAGAAAAACCAATCCCTTGATCAGCTGGAAGTTAAGTACCGTCGATATGCAGGCTCAGCTGAAATGGAATGACTATACCAGATATAAGGATCTGATGTTCAAAAAAACCGGAACTGCTACATCACCCTGGATAGTGGTCCAAGGTAATATTAAGAACCTTGCGCGCAAGGAGGCCATGAGGTACGTACTAAACAAGACTCAGTATGAAGAAAAAGGTCTAACTGGGGTAAATCTGGAGTATGATCCGGAAATCATACAAATCAAGGATGGTTCCTAATTAATGTAGTTGGGATAAATAGCATAATATTTCTCAGCTACCTTTTCGTATATCTTTTCTCGTAACTCTTTTATGTTCCTTTTCTCATGGGCTGAGACAAATACAGTATCTTGATCGCCATTCATAAAAGTAGTGCGCAACTGCTCAAGGTCAACCGGTGGCTCAAGTTCAAATCGTTCCTGAAAGCTACCGTTGATACTATCTATTTTATTATATACCAGTATAGTAGGCTTCTGCTCACCACAGATATCCATAAGCGTTTTGTTGACTATCTCAGTTTGATCTTCGAAGGAAGGATGACTAATATCCACCACGTGTAGCAGTACGTCGGCCTCTCGGATCTCATCTAGGGTTGACTTAAACGAGTCCAACAAATGAGACGGGAGTTTCCGTATAAAACCTACGGTATCCGAAATTAAGAAAGGAACAGAATTGATCACCATCTTCCGCACTGTGGAATCCACGGTAGCAAACAATTTATCTTCAGAAAGCACCTCAGCTTTGGTAAGCAATTTCATGAGAGTACTCTTGCCAACATTGGTATAGCCTACCAATGCCACCCTGACCATATTCTGACGTGACTTTCGCTGGGTCATTTGCTGTTTTTCTATTTTATCCAGCTTTTTTCTAAGTACAGTAATCTGATTGCGAATGATCCGGCGATCGGTTTCTATCTCTTTCTCCCCAGCTCCTCCCCTGGTTCCGGTACCACCTCTCTGTCGTTCTAAGTGTGTCCACATGCGAGTCAGGCGAGGAAGCAGGTACTGAAATCTGGCCAGTTCCACTTGTGTTTTAGCTCTGGCGGTTTGAGCGCGCTTCAGAAATATATCTAGAATCAGTAGGCTTCGATCATAGATCTGACACTTTAGGATTTTTTCTAAGTTGCGCAACTGTGAGGGAGTCAAATCATCATCGAAAATCACTTTATCAATATTCTGGGCTTTGATTGCGACCTTGATTTCTTCCAATTTACCTTTTCCTACAAAAGTCCTGATGTCGGGCTTCTCCAGTCTTTGGGTAAATCTATCGAGCACTTTCACACCAAGTGTGGTAGCCAAAAATTCCAATTCTTCAAGATATTCCTTTACGCGATCCTTGGATTGCTGGTTATTGACCAGGGCCACAAGAATAGCGGTCTCTTTCTTAGCAAGTGTACTAAACGACTTTTTCAAAACTAACGAAACGTTGATATATAATCCATTACCTGCTGAACCTGTTGATCGTTTAGCTCATTCTTGTAACCCATCATAATCCCTTTCCCATATAGAATGCGAGCTGTGGTCTCAGATTCACTCAATACGCTTTTTGTCAGATCCGGAGCTTTATACAATCCTTTCTTACCATCGTCTCCGTGGCACTCCACACATAATGCTTGATAGATCTCCTTACCGGCCTGATCGGGTTTGGTAACTATAAACTGATCTCGTTTAAATTTAAAACTATGGGTCTCTCCTACTGCAAAAGCGTATATAATCAACAATACGGACAAAACAGCCAATGGTTTCTTTTGTCTTTTATGGCCCACAATCCCCAAAGGGATGGCGAACAATACCAAAAGGATTTTTACCCATATGTAGGATTCTACCGTAGATTTTAGGGTGAGTAGATATACACCAGTTGCTACGGCTATAACACCCAAAAGTATATCAATTATTTTTGTTGTTTTTCTTACTTTATCCAGTAGGATGGTATTATTTGCCAGCAACAGAATAGTTTTAAACAACATGAACAAAAACAAAAATATTACTGCTGTTACATGAAAGTGGCGCATTCCAATATCCATAGGTAAATATTTTTGTATTCAGTATATAAAATTAGTGTATTCTCCGCAATATAGCGTATACCCATACTTGTTTACGGTTCCATGAGAATTGCGATTTTTATTAACACCGCCTGGAATATCTATAATTTCCGCGCGGGATTGATAAGGGCTATGAGAAAAGATGGCCATGAAATCCATGCTATTGCACCGGAAGATGACTACAGCGTTAGGCTCACGGCAATGGGTTGTATTTATCACCCCATTGAAATGCAAAATACGGGAGATAATCCCTGGGAAGACCTCTTGCTGATTAAACAAATTTACCGGCTTTATGACAACATAAAGCCACAGCTGGTACTGCATTACACCATTAAGCCTAACATCTACGGGGCCATCGTGGCAAGGATACTTGGTATTCCCTCAATCAGTACCGTAAGCGGGCTTGGCACCGTTTTTCTTACCACCTCGAAACGCAACCGAGTGGCCCGATATCTTTACAAGTTGGCTTTCAGGTTTCCACAACACATCTTTTTCCAGAACGCTTCGGACCAGTTGCTATTTGAGCAATTAAACCTGTTAAAAGCCAAAAATTATTGTCTAATACCTGGGTCAGGAATTGACATCCGAAGGTTTTACAAAGACCAATCCCCTCCTGAAGCTCCGCCCTTTGTTTTTCTGATGATAGCCCGATTAATTGAAGAGAAAGGGGTTAGGGATTATATAGAAGCTTGTAAAATTTTGCGTTCACAAGGAAATGCTGTGACCTGCCAAATACTGGGGCCACAGGCGCGAAATCACAAACGGGCCATATCGTTGGAAGAAATAGCTTCTAGTCCTCTGGACTACCTGGGGGAGACCGATGATGTAAGAAGCTTCATCAGCAGATCACATGCAGTGGTTCTACCCAGCGCTAGAGAAGGGCTATCCCGCTCTCTGCTGGAAGCAGCAGCCATGGAAAAACCAATTGTGGCCAGCGCGGTTCCCGGATGTGTGGAGGTTGTAAAAGACCAAATTAACGGGTTACTTTGCACTCCTGGAGACCCGGTTGATTTAGCACAAAAAATGAGCGAAATGATGTCAATAACAGATAGCGAATTGCAAGAAATGGGGCAAGCCGGGAGAAATTTAGTGAAGCAACAGTTTACCGAGGACCATGTGGTAAGGCAATACCTCGATATCATGAATAAAATGAATATCACGTAATGGAATTCATTGAGACTGAAATCAAGGATCTTTGGGAGATCACACCACGGGTATTTAGTGACCAAAGGGGTTACTTCATGGAGTCTTTCCAAATTGAGCGGTTCCGGGAAAAGGGCATTGCTGAATCATTCGTACAGGACAACACATCATTTTCTAAAAAAGGGGTTCTTAGAGGTCTTCATTTCCAAAAGAGCCCTTACGCACAAGGGAAATTGGTCAGTGTTACTTTTGGTAAAGTATTGGACGTGGTGGTAGATATCCGTAAGTCGTCGCCCACATATGGCAGATACTACCGTTGTATATTAGATGATAAGCAACACAAAATGCTATTAGTTCCAGAAGGTATGGCTCACGGGTTCTTGGCTTTGACGGATTCGCTTTTTACCTATAAATGCACGCAATTGTATCATCGTGAAAGTGAGGCTGGCATCAGCTGGAATGATAAAGACCTGTCCATAGATTGGGGGATATCCGATCCCATGTTGTCAGAAAAAGATGCTGCCTTACCATCTTTCCATCAGGTCATGGATAAATTGTAATTTGTTAGTACTTTGAATTTATTGATTGCGATGACAATTTTTGGGCCGCCATGGCGGTTGATGGAATACGGAGCGTATACCTTGATTATACTGACTGTGTTTTCATGCAAGAGCTACCAGTCAAATATTCTTTTTGCGGTTGAAGAAGAAGAAATGGAGGAATTGTCGAGAGTGCCAGTGGAGATTAGTGAAAGCTATGTGGTTAGCCCCAATGACCACCTACAAATTGAGGTTTACACCAACAAAGGCGAGCAAATGATTGATCCCAACAACGCCTTGAATCAGGAGCTTCCGCCAGGAAGGGAACTTCCACCTCCAGTTTATCAGATACAAACTGATGGAACTGTACTACTACCCATTATTGGCACCGTGACCTTGGAGGGCATGACCCTATCAGAGGTCAATCTTTTTTTAGCCGATCAGTACCAGAAATTTTACAAGGATCCTTTTGTACAGACCTCTTACCTCAACAAAAGGGTAGTGGTATTGGGCTTGGAAGAAAGTATGGTGATCCCTCTCCAAAATGATGGTATGAGCCTGCTCGAGGTATTGGCTTTGGCGGGTGGTGTAGGCAAGGATTCGAAAGGTAACAATATCAGACTTATCCGTGGCCCTCTGGACAATCCACAGGTCCAGGTGATCGATCTGAGTACCATCGAAGGGATGACCCAGGCCAATTTAGAGATCCAGCCCAACGATATTATTTATGTAGAACCGGTAAGGAGACCTTTTACCGAGGGTCTTAGGGATATTGTGCCAATTTTGAGTATCATCACCTCAATCTTGGCCTTAGTTATCGCTCTAAATAACTAGTTAAATTGAAGGATCAGTTTCAAATCGATAAAGAACTTCATCCGGTACAGGGGGCTGATAATACCCTGGTAAGTGATATTGACCTGGAGAAATTACAGACGGTTATCAGTAAAAGCTGGAAATGGATCTTGTTAATTATTCTACTAACCAACCTGGCGTCTTATTTGGTGATTAGATGGACTAAGCCGGTCTTTGAAAGTTACTCCGATATCAAACTCAATATTAAGAATGACGCCAACTTGCTAGGATTCTCTGAATTCAACGAGGAGGCCAACCTCAATAATCTTTCAGGAGAAATTGAGCTACTCAAGTCCAAGCTCTTTTTTGATAAAGTTATTCAGACACTCGATCTGAATATTAGCTATTACGCGGTGGGCAATATCTTGGAGGATGAAAAGTACAGGAGTCCTCCATTCAAGGTTGAATACACACTCCACGATCATTGGGTTTTTGATCGCTACTACACCGTCGAAATTCAGAATGAAAAGGAGTTCATTTTAGGTTTTCCTGCGGGCAGTGGAAACGCTGATATGGTTTGTCGCTTTGGCGAACCTGTCAAAACGGATTTACTAGATTTAACGCTGAACCTCAATGGCTCATTGAAAGCAGACCAACAATCCCAACTTTATGGTTTTAAAATCAACAGTAGGAAGAGCCTGCTCGCCTATATCGAAAATAATCTAAAGGTAGAACCATTAAACCTCACTGCGAATACCATTCGGATTTCCTTCAGGGATCACAATAAATTCAAAGCCAGAGACCTGGTAAATGCAATTGACACCATTTATCTCAGGTATACCAAAGAGGAAAAGAATAAGGCCAATAATCAGAAAATTGAGTTTCTGGATCAACAATTGATGTTAACCCAAAACAAACTGCAGGACTATGAATCTTATTTTGAAACCTTCACCATCCGAAACAAAACAACCGATGTCCAATCCGACCTAAACAATACTATTAAGGCTATTGCCGCGTTGGATTCACAAAATGTAATTCTGGGAAAAAAGCTGGTTGACCTGCAGCAACTAAAAGCAGACCTCGAGGGACAAATAGGAGAACCAGAACGCTTACTACAGTACTCAGGGTATAATGAAGATATTAACGCTACCCTCTCCGAAATGGAGGAACGGATTAAGGAACGAGAACTACTAAAGATCTCTTACAATGAAAATACCTTTGCCGTTACCAAATTGGAACAAGAAATAAACCTTCTAAATCAACAACTAAACAGATTTCTACAGGCTTACGAAAAAGAACTGCAGGATGAACAACTAGTAATCAGTTCCAAAAAGCTAACCCTGGAAAAGCGCTTGAGAACACTCCCGGGAGAAGGAACCAAGTTCACTAGCAATCAACGAAACTTCAGCCTTTATGAAGAATTTTTACTTACGTTGATGCAATTAAAAGCCGAGTTCCAGGTAGCACAGGCTGGAACTGTAACAGACTTTGTGATCCTTTCAGCAGCCTTTTTACCGGGGGAGCCAGTGACACCTAATAAGCTTATCATTTACGGCCTAGGGATAGTCAGCGGAATGATATTCAGCTTCCTGTTCGTAGGGGTTCGCTATGCACTGCATAACAAAATTACCAGTTTATCCGAGCTAGAAAAAATCACTTCTCTTCCAATTTTGGGAGTTGTGCCTGAGTACCAGAAGGAAAGTTTACAGTTGAGCAGACTGGTGGTGGACAAAAATCCAAAATCACCTGTTAGTGAAAGTCTACGTAGCATTCGCACTAACATGGAATTCTTAAAGGTTAATCACTCCAATAAAGTGATATCAATAACTTCGACGGTTAGTGGTGAAGGTAAGACCTTTCTGGCCATAAACCTGGGTGGTATTATTAGTCTGTCCAGGCAAAAAGTGCTGTTAGTAGATATGGACATGCGACGTCCCAAAATACATCTAGCTTTTGATCAGGGTGACATGCAACGCGGTCTTTCCACTATTCTAATACATAAGCATTCTTTGAAGGAATGTATTGTGCAAACCAATATGGAAAACTTGGATTATCTTCCTTCCGGACCTACCCCTCCAAATCCCTCCGAGCTGATCATGGGTGATGAGGTTGACAAACTACTGGAGGAATTGAAGCAAGAATATCATACCATAATCCTCGATACGCCACCGGTTGGCTTGGTGACGGACGGAATTCTGGCCATGAAAAAAGCTGATATTACCATCTATACCATCAGGGCGGACTATTCCAGAAAAGACTTTGTTAATACCTTGAATAGGTTAGTGAAAACGAATAGGTTTAATAACCTCTCAGTAGTGTTGAATTCTGTCCAGTTTTCTGGAAAAAATGGATACGGATATGGATATGGATATGGAAAAGGATATTACGAGTAAATCAGGATAGGAATCAGTGATCTCATTATTTCATAAAAAGAAACAAAAAAGTAGTGTACGACCATTATTAGTGGATGTTCACTCTCACTTGATACCCGGTATTGATGACGGTTCCAGTAGCATGGAGGAATCTCTGGAGCTTATCAGCAGCATGTCAGAATTAGGATATCAGAAAATTATCACCACCCCTCACGTGATGAATGATTTCTATCCAAATACCACTGAAGACATTAGAAACCGCGTGGAACGACTACGCACCCATGTGGACGCAGCCGGTATCGATATGGAAGTAGAGGCCGCCGCCGAGTATTATCTGGACGAACATTTTATGCAAATGTTGGAAGACAAAAAGGAGATGTTGACTTTTGGTGATAATTACCTATTATTTGAGACCTCATTCCTTAATGAACCGGCATACCTGCATGAAGGGATTTTCCAGATCATTTCAAATGGGATGAAACCTGTAATGGCTCATCCTGAACGATATGTCTTCGTACAAAACAGACCTGAAATGCTTCAAGATCTGATCGATCGTGGTCTTTTATTACAGATTAATACCATCAGTCTCAGCGGCTATTACAGTAAGGCTGCCAAAAAAATAGCCGAATTGCTTATCGATGAAAGAGTAGTGAGTTTTTTGGGTACTGATTGTCACAATAAAAAACATTTGGAAATGATGGGCTTGACCATAGAGCAGCGCTATTTCGATAAAGCCCTGGATTTAGATCTGCTAAACAACTTTTTGTAATGGCTGAAAACTCCAAGCAGCGAAAGATTAAGGACCTAATCCGGTTATTTCAGGAGACAGAGGATGGTGCATACCATTTCTTTGATATTGAAGAAATTGAGAATTTATACAACTATTTTACTGACAGATCTTATTACAATCGGGCCCTTAAAATCTGCAATATTGGTATTGACTTGTACCCCTTCTCCGTAGATATGATCCTGCTAAAGAGCCAGGCATTAATGAATATGGAGCGTTATAAACAAGCATATGAGTTCCTGGAAAAAGCGATAGTGATTCAACCCAATGACCCGGAATTACTGATCATGAAGGCCAACATATTGTCCTTGCAAGAACGGTACTTGGAAGCAGTAGAAGTATTACATGATGCTCTCTATCATAGCTCCAGTAAAGATGACATTTATTTTCAGATAGGTTTGGCCTATCAAAATAACAACGATTTTCCTGCGGCCATTACTGCCTATAAAAAGGCAGTGGAGGAAAATCTGGAGCACGATGGCGCATTATATGAACTGGCATATTGCCTTGATATCACCGGTGCTCTTGAAGACAGCCTGGATTACTACCAGAAGTTTATCGATAGTGATCCCTATTCACACTTGGGCTGGTATAATCTGGGAATCATATTTCACAAACTGGGTAGGAATGAGGAAGCGGTATCATCATATCAATATGCCATCCTTATTAGAGAGGATTTCTCATCAGCATATTTTAATCTAGGCAATGCCTATATGAGTATGGGTCGTTTCAGTAAAGCTCTCGATTCTTACCAAAAAACAGCCGAGTTGGAAGGTCCCTCTGCGGAAACTCATTTTTCGATTGGCGAGGCATACGAAAACTTATCACATCTGGACCTGGGTCTTAAATACTATCGTAAAGCTTTTAAACTGGATAATTTCTATGATGAGGCAGCTTTTGGGATCGGAAGCTGTTTATTGAAACAAGAGCGATGGTATGAGGCCATTCATTTTTTCAATAAAGCCATCAAGCTAAACCCCGATTCGGAGAGATATTGGGCCGCTCTGGCAGAGGCAGAATACAAGGTTGGCAATCTAATCTCGAGCCTTGAGGCTTATAAAAATGCTGCCGAACTAGGGCCCGAGAATATTGATGTCTGGCTAATGTGGTCCTACTTGTATTATGAACAAGGTGATTACCTCAAATGTTTGGAACTGATAAAAAATGGACTTGAGGAAAATCCCACAGAACCAAGGCTTTACTATCGGTCAGTAGCGTATTTCATTGCCGCTGGTAAATACAAAGAGGGCTTGGCTTATTTGGAAAATGGGTTAATTTTGGATTTTGAAAAGCACCGGGAGTTGTTTGAATTCTATCCCAATCTCCAAAACCAGAAGGCGCTTTTAAAAATCATAGATCAGTACCGACCTGAAAATAAATGAATTACAAGCTAAACGACATTCCTGAGCGAACAAAAAAGCCTCGCCAGTTTGGATTCACCATGGTGATGGACAAAGGGTTAAGCCTTCGAGAAATAGACGATTTCCTGGAGCTTTGTGGCGATCATGTTGATATTGTTAAGCTGGGCTGGGGAACCTCTTATGTCACACCTAATCTCAAAGAAAAACTCAAAAAATATAGGGAGCACAATATTCCAACCTATTTCGGAGGCACCTTATTTGAAGCCTTTGTGGTTCGTAACCAATTTGATGATTATTGCGAGATCCTCAACAAATATGAGATGACTTTTGCCGAAGTTTCAGATGGATCTATCGAACTAGAGCACCAGTTAAAATGTGATTACATCAATAAACTCAGTTCACAGGTAACTGTTCTTTCTGAAGTTGGATCCAAAGATGTAGAAAAGATCATTCCTCCCTACAAATGGATCAAGCTGATGCAAGAAGAACTGGATGCCGGAGCTTGGAAAGTAATAGGTGAAGCCCGGGAAGCCGGAAATGTGGGGCTATTTCGTTCCAGCGGTGAGGTTAGAAGTGGTCTGGTTCAGGAAATCTTAACCAAGATTCCCTTCGAAAAGATAATATGGGAAGCTCCCCAAAAGTCACAACAGGTGTGGTTCATAAAACTACTGGGAGCCAACGTCAATTTGGGGAACATCGCACCGAATGAAGTGATCCCACTGGAAACCATACGCTTGGGACTACGAGGAGATACTTTCGATCACTTTATCAAAGATTCCACTATCAGTGGATAAAGCGTTAATCAAATCATGAGGAACGTTAAGGACTACTTCTTCCTTTTTCTTAAAGGGATGGGAATGGGAGCCTTCGATATAGTCCCAGGAGTGTCTGGAGGCACCATTGCATTTATTACCGGCATTTACGAAGAACTTATTTCCAGTATCAAAGCTGTCGATATCGCTGCACTGAAAATGCTGGTCGACAGGAAGTTCGTGGCATTTTGGGACAAAGTTAACGGTAAGTTCCTATTGATTCTGGTCAGTGGTATTCTGGTCAGTCTAGTGTCACTAGCTAATCTGATCTCTGGCCTAATGGACAGTCACCCAATTCAACTATGGTCCTTTTTCTTCGGCCTGATCATTATATCAGCTTTAATGGTTTGCCGGGATATACAGAACTGGAGAGGAGGTGTAGTATTGAGTTTAGTGCTGGGTGGCGTAGTAGCTTATGTGGTGACCACTATTGCTCCTGCTGAAACACCTGATAATATAGCTACAGTTTTTTTTTCCGGCTCCATAGCCATATGTGCCATGATACTACCGGGAATCTCTGGGAGTTTCATTTTGATCATATTGGGTAAGTATGAATTTATTGTGAACGCATTGACCAGTTTCGATCTGGTCACCTTAGTTATTTTCTCATTGGGATGTGTAGTAGGATTGCTGGCTTTTTCTAGATTGATCAGCTGGTTGTTCAAAAAATATCACGACCTCGCAATTGCCATTTTAGCCGGATTTATGATCGGGTCACTTAACAAAGTATGGCCTTGGAAAAATACCATTGAAACCTTTGTGGACCGTCATGGTAAAATAAAACCTCTGGTGCAGGAGAATATTTTGCCCACTACCTTTCAATCAATGGGTCAGGAACCATACTTTTGGCAGGCATTAATGTTCTGTTCCCTGGGGATTGCAGTGGTGGTCTTTTTAGAGAAACTAGCAGCCAACTTAAAAAATGGCTAATTCAGTAAATCAGCTAGGGCTTATTGGAAAATCGTTGTCCCATTCATTTTCGAAATCATACTTTGCGGATAAATTTAAAAGACAAGGTATCCGCAATTACAGATACGATCACTTTGAACTTCAGTCTATAAATGAACTCAAACCTCTTTTAGAGAGGGTTCCTAGACTAGTAGGGTTAAATGTAACCATACCCTACAAACTTGCAGTAATTCCCTTAATGGACCAACTCAGTCCCGAAGCCTCTGCCATTGGGGCTGTTAATGTGATCAAGATAGATTCAGGAAGATTAACCGGCTTTAACTCTGACTACTTCGGTTTTCAGACTTCATTGCTAAACTCACTACCCGAAAATTGGGAAGGTAAAGCTTTGATCCTGGGTACTGGAGGAGCTTCCCTAGCGGTGGAGGCAGTGCTAAAGGATCAGGGGATACCATTTAAATTTGTGAGCAGAACCTCTGGCACTGGCAGGGTCACCTATCAACATGTGCGGGAACATCAAATGATCCACAACCATAAACTGGTAATCAATACCACACCCTTGGGCATGCACCCTGATTTAGAAACATTCCCTGATCTGGATTACCAGAATATCGGAAATAGCCATTTTCTCTATGACCTGGTTTATAACCCTGAAAGCACCAGATTTATGCAACTTGGAAAAGCGCAGGGTGCTATGGTCAAAAATGGGTTAGAGATGCTTGAGTTACAGGCAGAAAAGTCTTGGGAAATATGGACACAACCTTCGGTGGTAAAATGACAAATAACAATTGCCAATTGCCAAGAAACTACCAATTGACAACTGCAAACTCGCAAACCTGGAACTTGAAACCCGCAACCCGAAACCCGCAACACATATATTTTCGTAAATTAATAGGTGTCATTCAAACTAACATCCGAATACGCGCCCACCGGTGATCAGCCTCAGGCCATCCGTCAACTAACAGAAGGCGTTCAAGCAGAGCTGCCCTACCAAACACTACTGGGAGTTACCGGATCGGGTAAAACCTTTACCATGGCCAACGTAATTCAGAGTGTAGAGAAGCCCACCTTGGTACTTAGTCATAACAAAACACTGGCCGCCCAATTGTATGGTGAATTCAAGCATTTTTTTCCAGAAAATGCGGTAGAGTATTTCGTTTCATACTACGACTATTATCAGCCGGAAGCATATTTGCCTACCACCAATCTCTACATTGAGAAAGACCTGTCTATTAATGAAGAAATCGAAAAGCTGAGGTTGAGTGCAACCTCTTCACTGCTAAGTGGGAGGCGTGATGTAATAGTTGTGGCCTCAGTTAGCTGCATTTATGGCATTGGTAATCCTGAAGAATTTGGCAAGAATGTGCTCAAGATCCAGGAAGGTGATATCATCTCACGTAATCAGTTTTTGCTATCGTTGGTGGATATTCTTTACAGCAGGACAGAAGCGGAGTTCAAAAGAGGGAATTTTCGGGTTAAGGGAGACACTGTGGATATATTTGTAGCATACGCCGACTTTGCTTATAGGATTATCTTTTGGGGAGATGAAATCGAAAAAATTCAACGAATTGATCCCTATTCCGGGAAAAAACTCAACGATGAGCGGCTAATTACTATATTCCCGGCCAACTTGTTTGTGACAGGTAAGGAACTGCTGAATCTGGCCATCAAAGAAATCCAGGATGACCTGGTAGCCCAAATGTCATATTTCGAATCTGAGTACCGCATGCTGGAAGCCAAGCGTATCAAAGAGCGAACGGAGTTTGATATGGAGATGATGCGCGAGCTTGGTTATTGCTCTGGCATAGAGAATTACTCCCGCTATTTTGATCGCAGGAATGCGGGTTCGCGTCCTTTTTGTCTGCTTGACTACTTCCCTGACGACTACCTGATGATTATCGATGAAAGTCATGTGACATTGCCGCAAGTTCGAGCAATGTGGGGCGGAGATCGATCCAGAAAAGTAAACCTAGTAGATTTTGGATTCCGTCTTCCATCAGCGTTAGACAATCGACCTTTGACCTTTAACGAATTCGAAAGTATGCTAAACCAGGTGGTGTTCGTAAGCGCTACTCCAGGCGATTATGAATTGCATAAATCAGAAGGGGTAGTAGTAGAACAGGTTATCAGGCCTACAGGTTTGCTGGATCCAGCAATTGAGTTAAGGCCAAGCAAGGGACAAATTGACGACCTAATGGAGGAGATTGATAGTGCAGTTGAACTTGGTGAAAGGGTGCTGGTAACCACACTAACCAAAAGGATGGCAGAAGAGTTGACTAAATTCCTGGAAAGAGCTGGAATAAAATGCCGGTACATCCATTCTGAAGTGAATGCCTTAGACAGAGTTGAGATTCTAAGAGAACTACGGCTGGGCGTATTTGACGTATTAGTTGGGGTTAACCTGCTTAGAGAGGGTCTGGATCTACCGGAGGTAGCTTTGGTAGGAATATTGGATGCAGATAAAGAGGGGTTCCTACGTAATGAACGTTCATTAATACAGACCATTGGCCGTGCTGCACGTAATGTTAACGGAAGGGTATTAATGTATGCTGACAGCATTACAGGGTCCATGCAAAGAGCTATGGATGAAACCAAAAGGCGCCGCCGTATTCAAATGGAGTACAATGAAGCAAATGGTATCATCCCTGAAACAGTGCTAAAGTCCAAGGATTCAATCTTACAACAAACACAAGTGGCGGATTCCAAGAAATCAAATCGAAATTACTACGTAGAAAAAGAGGAAATCAAACTTGCCGCAGACCCAGTGGTTGCTTACATGTCACAAGAAGACATTGATAAATTGATTAACAAAAACCAAAAGGCTATGGAGAAAGCAGCGAAAGAGCTAGACTTCTTAGAGGCTGCCAGGTTAAGAGACGAAATCCTAGAGTTGAAAAAACTCAAACAGAAGTAGACAGCAGCTATTAGCAGCTCCTGCCTGAAAGCAACAAATCCCAAATGACAAGCTCCAACTAAATTCCGAAGACCAAATTCCAGGTTTCAAAACCCCTTAAAAAAGAGTTCGAAGATTGAATTTTGGTTTTTGCCTCGCCTGCCGGGAGGCAGGGAACTTAATTGAAATTTGTCATTTGAGATTTGGCAATTGCCGGATTTTCAAGCTATCAGCTTGAAAATCTAGCCGCTACTTCACCCCAGTTTACCACATTCCAGAATGCTTGGATGTAGTCGGGACGTTTATTTTGATAATTCAAATAATAAGCGTGTTCCCATACATCCAGACCAAGGATCGGTGTGCCTTTGACTTCTGCCACATCCATCAATGGATTATCTTGGTTTGGGGTAGAGGTCACTGCCAAATGGCCTGAGCCATCCACGATTAACCAGGCCCACCCTGAGCCAAATCTGGTGGCTGCCGCTTTGGAAAATGCTTCTTTAAAACTGTCAAATGAACCAAATGCGCTGTTGATAGCATCTGCTAACGCCCCATCTGGAGAACCTCCTCCAGCGGGTGACATAACCGTCCAAAACAAATTGTGATTATAGTAGCCCCCACCATTGTTTCGTACTGCTCCATTGCCAGAAACATTGGCCAATATCTCTTCGATGGACTTCCCTTCCAGGTCAGTCCCAGCTATTGCATTATTGAGATTGTTGGTGTAACCTGCATGGTGTCGATCGTGATGGATCTCCATGGTACGGGCATCAATATGTGGTTCTAATGCGTCGAACGCATAGGGCAAATCAGGTAATTCGAAAGCCATAATTTATAAAGTGATTTTAAGTTGAAGAACTATTTAAGTGGTAGAGTCAAATATACTAATTTCTCAACTCTCGAAAAAAGTCCTCCACGATCTTACCACACTCCGCCGCCATCAACCCACTCACTACTTCAGTTCTGGGGTGAAGCAAGGTTGTATTCTTCTTGTTTGAATGCTGTTGCCGGTTACTGCTGAAGTTGCTATACCCTTTTGCGGGGTCTGAAGCCCCATACACCAAGCGGTTCAATTGGGACCAGAAAATAGCCCCAGCACACATGATACAAGGTTCCAGAGTAACGAATAAAGTGCATTCATGAAGGTATTTTGCCCCTAAATAGTTTGCGGCCGCAGTGATTGCTAGAATTTCTGCATGCGCGGTGACATCCTGCAAGGTCTCCGTTTGATTATAAGCCTTTGCCACGATAGTTTGTCCACAAACCACTACTGCGCCCACTGGAACCTCTCCAGAATCCAATGCTAGTTGTGCCTGCTGATAGGCCAGTTTCATGTAGTGTTCATCACTGAATACCGAAAACTCCATATTGAATCAACGAAAATCAACATTAGACATGATCTCGCGGGCAGTTGCATGCCAGCGCTCCTGAAAATGAGCAGGACAATAGAAGGTAAATATGTAAACCTCGAACTCTTTAACCGTGTACAATACATACCTGTAATCACGAATAGCTGCTTTATTACGCAAGGAATTCGGATCACCCTTTACCAAAGAGGTGAATTCAAAGGCAGCATAGGTTCGCCCATTTATGGTATCCAGCTGATTGCGGTAAAATTCCACCTCATCGAATAGATTGCGAATATTGTTCTCATAGAAATCTTTCAACAATAGCATATCCTGATTACTCCAGGGTGTTTTACTGACATTAACTACCAGATCGGTTGATCGGTCTTCCGAGGTAAATCCAGCCAAAGGTTGACGGTAACTAATGAATTTATTTCGGATATCCTGGGGGCCCATTGGTAAGAACTCCAGGGGAACCAGTAGATCAATGTCCTGGTTTATCTCAGTTTTTCTCAGTTCGATTTCTTGTGCCAGAAGAGCGGTTGATTGAACTAAGGTCATGAAAACGACGAGGCATTTAGGTATTGGTTTCATGGATTGTTTTGAAAGAGACAGGCAGCCAAATTGAGTTTAAAAAAGATGAAACAGTAGTAAGTATTGTTAACTTTGCTGCGTTAAAATTAACAATAATATGTTTAGAACGCATAACTGCGGGGAACTGCGTCTGGAAGATGCAGGTAAAGAGATAAAACTAAGTGGATGGGTCCAGAAAGTCCGCGATAAAGGCGGCATGATCTGGGTTGACTTGCGGGATCGATATGGGATCACTCAATTAATATTTGAGGAAGGTAAGACAGATAGTAGCATATTGGAGCGTGCCAAAAAACTAGGCAGGGAGTTCGTGGTACAAACCTCCGGCAAGGTAGTGGAAAGAATTGCCAAGAATGACAATATTCCAACCGGACATATTGAAATTGCTGTCTCGGACCTGAAGGTGTTAAACAGTGCCAAAGTGCCTCCCTTTATCATCGAAGACGAAACCGATGGCGGGGACGACCTGCGAATGAAATATCGTTACCTGGATCTTCGTAGAAATGCAGTGAGGCAGAATTTGGTAATGAGGCATGAGATAAACCGGCTTACCAGAGAATACCTAAATCGACAGGGATTCATTGAAGTTGAAACTCCAGTACTGATCAAATCCACCCCTGAAGGAGCCCGTGATTTTGTGGTGCCCAGTCGCATGAATCCGGGAGAGTTCTATGCACTACCCCAAAGCCCGCAAACCTTCAAACAATTGCTTATGGTTAGTGGATTCGACCGCTATTACCAAATTGTGAAGTGCTTCCGGGATGAAGACTTGCGGGCAGATCGACAACCAGAATTTACCCAGATCGATTGTGAAATGTCGTTTGTTGACCGGGGTTCAGTATTAGAAACATTCGAAGGGTTGACAAAATTTTTATTCAAAGAAGCTCTTAACCTAGAATTTGAACAGTTTCCAGTAATGCCCTATAGTGAGGCTATGAGGAAATATGGTTCCGATAAACCGGACCTGAGATTTGATATGCGGATCCAGGAGCTTACAAAAGTAGCTCAGGGCAGAGGTTTCAACGTATTTGATCAGGCTGAATCGGTGCTGTCTATCGTAGTGCCCGAAGCGGCAGATTATTCGAGAAAGCAAATCGATGAACTTACAGAATGGGTTAAGCGTCCTCAGATACGCGCCAAGGGCATGGTGTATGTCAAGTATTTAACCGATGGTAGCTTTAAATCATCGGTGGATAAATTTTACCAACAAGAAGACTTGCAGGCATGGGCCGATACCTGTGGAGCCAATTCAGGAGACCTAATCTTGGTACTATCAGGGCCAGAAGATAAAACCCTGAAAGCCATCGGTGAACTGCGTCTGGAAATGGGCAGAAGATTAGATCTATTGGATCCAAAAGTTTTTAAACCGCTATGGGTGGTGGATTTTCCGTTGTTGGAATGGGACCAAGAAACCCAACGGTATCATGCCATGCACCATCCGTTTACCTCTCCCAGTGATACAGATTTAAATCTGTTGGAACAGGATCCCGCCGCGGTCCGAGCTAATGCCTATGATCTGGTGATTAATGGAGTAGAGATTGGAGGCGGTTCTATACGAATACACGATCGCGATTTGCAACAGACCATGTTCAGTCTGCTGGGATTCTCGGAAGCAGAGGCCAAAGCTCAGTTTGGGTTCCTGATGCAAGCGTTCGAATACGGAGCACCGCCTCATGGAGGAATCGCTTTTGGATTTGACCGATTATGTGCGCTCATGGGTGGCTCTGACTCAATACGTGATTTTATTGCTTTCCCCAAGAACAACGCAGGCAGGGATGTTATGATAGATTCTCCCAGCAGTATTTCTGCAGAGCAGTTGGAAGAGCTTGGGATAGGACTGAAGGATTGATTGAGTGAAGGACTCTACTTTATCGCTTTGACGATATGGATTTTCTTGCCTTCGCCATTATAGACAGGATCTCGGTTGACTCACTAATTAAAGGCTCCAATTCATTGGCATTTGCCAGTTTTGTTCGTTAAGTATCTCCAACCAAAACAAAGTTTCGTCAGCTTCTTCAACCACAATGCTAATCTTGGAGTAGAATTCCGCTTTTGATCTAGCCGACAAACAGCTCGATAATTTGCTGCAACAGAAGATGAGCTTCGAATCAATTGCAAACAGAAAGGGACCGAATAAATTCAGTCCCTCACTCCTTCACTAATTCAATCATTAAGAGGTCGCCGTGGCAACTTTTCTTTGATCGGTGCTGGCTGCACCAACTGTTTTCCCTTTTCGGTGTGACAAATCAACCACTACTGGTGTGGCAATAAATACTGAAGAATATGTACCGATCAGAATACCCACCAAAAGAGCAAAACTAAAGCCTTTCAAAACTGCTCCTCCAAATATGAACAGGATCAATACCACAATCAACGTGGTGAATGAGGTGATCAGGGTTCGGCTCATAGTAAGGTTGATCGCCTCGTTGAAGTTGGCAATCATCTCTTTTTTATGATTCAGGGTCAAGCTTTCCCGGATCCGGTCAAAAACCACCACCGTGTCGTTAATGGAATATCCCACAATAGTGAGCATCGCGGCAATGAACACCTGGTCAACTTCATACTTGAAGCCCAATAAACCGGCTATGGCAAATGCTGAAAGCACTACCAAGGTGTCGTGCAACAGCGCCACCACCGCTCCTAGCCCAAACTGCCATTTTCTGAATCTCATAAAGATATACAAGAAAATAGCTGCTAGCGAGAATAGAATAGACTGTACCGAAGCATTCTTGATGTCATCAGCAATAGTTGCACCTACTTTTTCCGAACTGGAGATGGTAAAATGTGTATCATCTACCTTGGTGTCATCCTGTATATACTGCTGTCCGGTAAAGTCCTGTAT
Organism: Cyclobacteriaceae bacterium; assembly: GCA_028289505.1. Classification (GTDB taxonomy): domain Bacteria; phylum Bacteroidota; class Bacteroidia; order Cytophagales; family Cyclobacteriaceae; genus SZUA-3. The sequence continues at coordinate 1,698 of JANQPK010000172.1, read as the reverse complement.
CCCTTGGATCAAGGCAGCTTCAACCTGGCTGTCAGCATCTTCATTATCCTCATTAATTAAATAACTGGTGGTGATCTTCAGTACATTATTTCCGCCAAAGGTTTTTACGTCTGGGGCGGTATTGCCAAAATTATCGGCCAACGAGGTCTTCAAATCCGATGCCACCACTGCATCATTAAAGGTTACCACATAAGATCGCCCCCCCAGGAAGTCTACACCAAAGTTCAACCCACCTGCGGTGAACATAATGATCAAGCCTATGGTAATGAACAAACTTGAAAACAAATAACCCAGCTTTCTTTTACCCAAAAAGTCGATATTAAGGTCACTGAGAAAATCCTTAGAGAAGAAAGTGTGGAAGTTCATTTTGCTTTCGTCACCCTTGCGCGACATCCACTCCACAATTACCCGGGAGATGAACACTGCTGAGCCAAATGAACACACTATACCGATCATCAGGGTTATGGCAAATCCTTTTACCGGTCCCTGGCCAAGTACATACAAAATAATGGCAGTCAAAAATGTAGTTACGTTGGCATCTATAATTGAACTATAAGCTTTCTTATAACCAGTACTAATAGCAGACTTTAACTTGCTCCCCAGGCGTAGTTCCTCCCTAATCCTTTCAAAGATCAGCACATTAGCATCTATGGCCATACCAATAGTCAGCACAATACCAGCAGCCCCTGGAAGGGTTAATGCCGCATTAAACTGAGCCAGTACACCCAGAATAAAGAATACGTTGAATAGCAGCGCCAGATTAGCCACAAACCCGCCACGAGCGTAATACAAAATCATGAAAACCACTACTACTGCCAGGCCTATCAAAATAGAGTTAATCCCCTGGGATTGGGCTTCCTGACCCAAAGTAGGGCCGATAATCGCTTCTTGTACAATCCTGGTAGGAGCTGGTAAGGCACCGGCTTTGAGCACATTACCCAAATCTGCCGCTTCTTCAATGGTAAAGTTTCCGGAAATAACTGAGCTGCCATTGGGAATCTCTTCCTCCACCCCAGGTGCAGAGTATACATAGTTATCCAACACAATAGCGATCCTGGTACCTGCAGTAGCGGCACTTGCTGTCATGGCACCCCATTTTCTGGCCCCGGTGGCATTCATGGACATGTAAACGGCAGGCCTTCCTCGCTCATCGTAGTCTTGCCAGGCATTGGTAATCACCTCTCCTGTTAAAGGTGCTTTCCCACCTCGTTGGGTTTTTATCGAATATAGTTCAAGTAAGGAGTTGTTGCTGTTTTCTTGTAGGTCAGCTGGTTTTACTGCCCACAATAGTCTGGTATTTGGAGGAAGCAGGGCCTTAATGTCATCACGGGATATGTAATCGTTTACTTTACTGGTATCTCGCAAATCCGCATACATCCCATATGGGGAAACTTGAAGAATCTGAAACAGTTTGGATACCTGCAAATCAAGACTATCCAGGGCCGCGGTACTATCGGTTTCTGAAAGTTGCTGTGCTAAATCATTGGCCAAGCTATCTTCAATCCCCTCTAGCTGTTCATCGGTAGAGTCATTATTCTCCTCGGCAATCAAAACACTGATATCGTCAACTGTTTGGGCACTATCCCCAGTGGCTAGCGCCTGGCGGTCCCTGGCTTCCTTTTCTTCAGCCATCAACTTTAAATTAATCCCCTGCATGGCTGCTCCGATTTCGGACCAGTCTGCCACATCCAGGAATTC
>JANQPK010000020.1 GCA_028289505.1 Cyclobacteriaceae bacterium | reverse complement strand
CTTCCGAACCGGGTAGTAGTACATCGCCATTCATAGTAAAGCGCGATACCCGGTTGACAGACTTATCAGAAGGTGAGTAATGTAGATAAAGGTGCTGGTTTTGCTCAAACTCAGGGTCAAAAGCAATGCCAATCAACCCATCTTCAAAATCGTGGAAAACATCCAGGTTCCCGGCAGAAACACTGATTTCCAAATCGGGTTTGTAAATTAGAATTTCACCATAGCGGTCAAGAATGAAAACACGTCCGTCTGGAGCAAATTCGAGATGAATCGGATTAGAGATTTCCGTCATCAGTTCAATTTTTTGAAACTGATCTGGTAATTGTGCTTGGGTAGTGGTAAAGACTACCAGCTGCAGAATCAGTGTTGAAATGCTAATATTTAGATATTTAGACATGTATATCTATAAAGTTACTAAACAAAGACCCAAATCGTGATTTTCAAAAATTGGAAAGCTGAAAATCCTTATCCATTCCTAAAGTTCGTATGTTCGGCTCCAAATCCTTAGTCAAAAACGTGGTTAAAAGTACTTCTGTTATATAAATGAACCCCACTTAATTTAAAAATAGCAAGGGGATAAAACTCAGATTTAAACATATGCGGACATTCAGAATTGATGTTGCCGTTGCTGGTGATGAAAGAGACCTTTTACCTTCTAAGAAGGTATTCCATACTAGATGATAGAAAATTTAATTTTGATTGATTGGGATAAAGAAATCCTGTTGATAAACTAACTAATTAATCCCTTTTCTTAGCATGGATTTCATCAAAGAAAATATCTCCATTGGGAACATCGAACTCAATTCCTACCACTTTGGAATTGTTGTCGGTGGTAAATTGAAGGGTGCCAAAATCAAACCATGCATGTGGCTCCTCCCAAATAATTTCATAGGTATTGTGATGCCAATGGCCTAGTCTAGCTGATAATCCAGGGGCATTTTCAAATCGAAGTTGGAGGTCACCATCATCTGCAGCCTCCACTTTTATTAAACCATACATTTCGCGATGGCAAACATGGTTTGGGTATCAACCTGCTCTTTACCACCTTCCTGCAATACGCCGTATCCATCCGCAAACTTTATTTCACCATCCTGAACAATCCCTGGCACATTCCAAAGCTTGAGAGACGCCTCAAAAATTGAATCGAGTCTTGGGGTAGCCAGCTGGGCAGACAGTTGGCTATTTAGAAGCAAGCAAAAGATTAGGGTCAAAAAACGAAACATGCTGGATTAGTTAAACTTGGCTAAGGGACGATAAGATACATCATTCAACAACACCCCCAAATCACAATGGAAGGAAAGTTCTTGGTTACCATGGGTGATGATTACAAAACGCATGGGTCTGATGGCAAATGCTAAAAAATTGAACCGTAATCTCTTTAACGGACTGGATTCTGCCGGTTGGCCTGTTTTTTTGGAGAGGATTATTATCTTGCAAATCTTGTTTGGAGAACATGAAAAGATTTGTGGAAATAATGGACACTACGCTCCGAGATGGGGAGCAGACTTCCGGAGTGTCTTTTTCGGCCTCAGAAAAGCTGACCTTAGCCAAACTACTGCTCGAGGAATTAAAGGTGAATCGGTTGGAAGTAGCCTCAGCTCGTGTTTCCAAAGGAGAATTTGAAGGGGTTAAAAATATCATTGAATGGTCTGCCGAAACCGACCATCTTGACAGAATAGAGGTTCTAACTTTTGTAGACGGTGGCGCCTCTTTGAAATGGATGCAAGAAGCCGGTGCCAAAGTACAAAATCTACTGACTAAAGGCTCCTTAAACCACCTGACCCACCAACTTAGGAAAAAGCCAAGAGAGCATTTCAAGGATATTGCCCAGATCCTAAAAAAGGCTCAAAAACTGGGCATTGAGACTAATATTTACCTGGAGGATTGGAGCAATGGAATGCGCAATTCGCAGCAGTATGTGCTTGAATATATTGATTTTTTAACCAAACAGCCGGTGAAAAGAATCATGTTGCCCGACACGCTGGGGGTACTAACACCACCAGAGGCCTACCATTTCGTGGAGGAAATTATCCGGCGATATCCTGAGATTCATTTTGATTTTCACGGTCATAACGATTACGATCTAAGCGTGTCCAATGTAATGGAAGCATTGAAAGCCGGATGCCATGGTATCCATTTGACGGTTAATGGCATGGGTGAGCGCGCTGGCAATGCCCCTTTGGCCAGTACGGTAGCGGTGATTAACGATTTCATGCCAGACATTGCGATCGACGTAAATGAAAAGGCCCTTTTTAAAGTAAGCCGATTAGTTTCAAATTTTACTGGTATTGGGATCCCCTCTAACAAGCCCATAGTAGGAGATAACGTTTTCACTCAGACTGCCGGCATACATGCCGATGGTGATCATAAAAAGAATCTGTATTTCAATGACCTGCTACCTGAGAGGTTTGGTAGAAAACGAAAGTATGCCCTAGGCAAGACCTCAGGGAAAGCCAATATCCAAAAAAATCTGCAGGAGCTGGGACTGGTATTGAATGATGAAGAGTTGAAGAAAGTCACTGAGCGCATCATTGAATTGGGAGATAAGAAAGAAACTGTAACCAGAGAAGACCTGCCCTATATCATTTCTGATGTATTGGACAGCGGATCATTCCAGCATCGCGTGTTCATAAGGTCTTACGTGCTTACACACTCCAAAGGGTTAAAGCCTTCAACTTCGGTTTTGGTGGATATCAATGGAGAAACTTACGAGGAAAATGCTCAGGGAGATGGTCAATTCGACGCCTTCATCAATGCGCTTCACAAAATTTACCGTCGTAAAAAAATACAATTGCCACAGCTAACCGATTACTCGGTGCGTATTCCTCCAGGTAGTAAATCTGATGCACTCTGTGAAACAATCATTACCTGGCAAAATAAGGAATCAGAATTCACTACCAGGGGATTGGACTCAGACCAAACGGTTTCTGCTATCAAGGCTACAGAGAAAATGCTAAACATGATTTAAAATTGTTCCATTTGATAGTAGTAATCTGGTTGAACTGGATCATAGTTAAGGTTATTTTTTTTTGATTGTATATTTTTGCTGCATGCGACAGTCAACCAACTATGATGAGTAGCAGACTATTCTCGCTTCTTGTTTTTTTACTTCTATCCTACACGGACTGTTTCGCTGACCCTGTTTCCAGAGCATTGAAAGCATTGGCAAAAGGCAAGCACCAACAGGTTGAGTCTGTATTGAACAAATCCCTGGAAAAGTATTCCATTAACCCTGGAGCGCGTTATGCCTATTCCATGTTATATCTTGACAGCACTTATACCAATTACAATCTAGACTCTGCTCATTTCTTCATTGAACAAGCTTTAGTAGATGCCCAAGCTCCTGACAGTCTGGGTGGATTGATGCTGGCCAAAACCAGTGCCACCATCGATCAGCTTATTGACCAAAAGGCCAGGGTGGATAAAACAGCTTTTTCCAGAGCAGTAGAAAACAATACCATTAGCAGTTTTCAATATTTCATCGATGTTTTCGATAATGCCCCACAACTAGCCAATGCCATCAGTAGAAGGGATCAATTGGCTTTCGAACAAGCTAGTGCGGAAGACACCTATCAGGCCTACGAATCATTCATGAATCAGTATCCTGAGGCCTTGCAAATAGGCCTGGCCCGGGAGCGGTACAATATATTGGTGTTTGAATCCAAAACCGCCAACGGGAATCTTCATCAATTTGTTGAGTTCTTAAAGCAGCATCCCGATTCCCCCTACCGCGAACAGGCTGAATGGCAGATCTTTCAGCTGGGAACATTAAGTGATGAGAAGGCCAGCTATAAGCAGTTTAAAAAGGAATATCCGGACAGTCGCTATGCCAGACTTTCAGATGATATTTTATACCACATAGACAAGGACCTCTTCGTTAACGAAAACCAGGTCTCTGATTCATTGAAAAAGGCATATAAACTTGAGTCGACCTCCATGATTCCCGTCTATGAAAACAATCGTTATGGGTTTATTGATCATTTTGGAAACGATTTGATACCTCCTTCTTTTGATTCTATCCCTGAAAATTACTTGTGCCAATTACTGGATGAAGATGTGTTGCAAGCCTTTGTAAATGACAGGTTGGTGCTTATGGGAAGAAACCAAAAAATACTATGGGATAATCCATACAACCAGGTAAAGGACTTGGGCAGGGGTATGATGGAAATCAAAGTAGGTAATAAGTATGGCGTCATACATAAATCTGGATGGAAGGTGCTGGATATTGATTACGACCAGATTAAATTATTAGGAGATTCCTTTCTAGCGATTCGGAATGGCAGTCTGTGGGGTATTGCCAGTATGGCTGGTCGGATAATTGTTCCTCTAAAGTTCACTAGTATCGAAAGCCAGGGAGCTTTTATCTTACTGGAAGATCAACAATGGGCGGTGACTACTAAACGGCACCTTATCGAGTCTTTTGAGTCGGGATTAGGCTTTAACCTGGCTTACCAGGATTGGGAGTTGATAAGCCATCATTATCTTATGGTATTTTCAGATAAGAAGGAAGGCTTATTCGATAGCGACCTTAATACCATAATCCCACTTTCCGAGCACGAAATTCATGAATTGGATTCCGCAGCCTGGTTTGTGAAAACAGCTCACGGTACCGTTCGGTTTTATGGAAATCAGTTAAAAGCTATTCCAGCTGATCGTTACCAGGATTTTATCTCCAACCAGCATTTTATTGGTCTGCAAAGATCCCCACATTGGGAAGTTTGGGGTCGCTCAGTATTGAACCCAATTAACCAGGATACCTATGATTCTGTATCCACACTAGGACCCCATTTGATGATTCTCAATTCGCAGGGCAAGTCTTCGGTATTGTTTAAGAATGGAGTTGTTTTGGACCTGAATCCCGGAGATAGATTGAAATTGATTCGAGATGCCAATCAATCCAAGGGGTTTTTGCAAATCGCCTCCAAGGGAGGTAAAAGAGACATTTACGACCTGGAGGGTAATCGTGTTTACCAGACCTGGTATTATGAGGTAAGCCCACTAACTGAAGAACTGTTCATTATTGAAAAAAATGGGCTAAAAGGTGTGGTTGACCTTAGTGGTAAGGTTTTACTAAAGCCTGCCTATCAAGCCATTGTAGCTGACAGTGTGTCGCACATTTCGTTATTGCAACGGGGTAAGTTCGGATACTTCAACCCCGAAGGAGGTTTGATAAAGCCTCAGTATGAATCGCGGCTAACCTTTTTCGATGAAGGTGTCTTATTAAGTAGTAAACGCGGTAAGCAGGGACTGGTAAACTATCAGAATAAGACTATACTACCATTCGAGTATGACCAGGTCCACTCCTGGTCTGACAGCACAGTTTTTGTAAAAAAAGGACCAATATGGCAAGTTGTAAAGTGCTTTGGAGGAGACATTGAATTTGATAATATTACCGGGGTAGAATGGATTCAGGGGTCCAGCGGTCAAAAAGCCGTCATAAAAACTTCAGAGGGATACGGTCTGTTGGATAGTGAAAAGGGTATGCTGTTGAACCCTGGTTTTGACGATATCATTAATCTCGGAACTGAGAAAGAACCGGTATTTTTTACTGAAAAATATATTCCTGAAGCGGACTATTATGTAGTTATCTACTACAATCAAAATATGGATGTAATCAGAAAGCAGGTATTTGACTCCGGCAACTACGACCAGGTGTACTGTTTCTGATCTAAGATCTTAGATCATTTGTATTTCTTAATTTCCCCACTCTTAACCCTGGCCAGATAGCTTTTCAAATCACGATTTATTTCAGGGGCCAAAATGTACAGTCCCAATACATTGGGAAAAGCCATAGCAAAGATCATAGCATCGCTAAAATGAAATACGGAAGTTAAAGGTAAAACGGATCCAACCACCACAAATACGCAGAAAACCACTTTGTAAATGGTATCATTCAACTTGCTCTCTCCAAAAAGAAATGTCCAGCTCTTTAAACCGTAGTATGACCAGGATATCATGGTAGAAAGTGCAAAAAGTATAACCGCCACTAGCAACACATATGGGAACCATGAGATTGTTGAAGCAAAAGCGCGTGATGTCAATGACACACCTTCAGCTGAATCAATAGTGGGATCAATTGAGTCAGTAATAATGATTACCAAGGCTGTCATGGTACAAACTACTACCGTATCAATAAATGGTTCAAGTAGTGCCACTACTCCTTCGCTGATGGGCTCATCAGTTCGAGCAGCGGAGTGAGCAATACTGGCAGACCCCACGCCCGCCTCATTGGAAAAAGCCGCTCTTTGAAAACCAACAATTAATACTCCAATCAGTCCTCCAGTCATGCTTTTGGCAGCAA
>JANQPK010000019.1 GCA_028289505.1 Cyclobacteriaceae bacterium | reverse complement strand
AGCCACCAATCCGGTGGTACAACGTTTGCGCCAGCCTGTGGTGATTGATTTAGACCAGCATCTGTCCGGGACCCTACTGAGGTACTTGCAACGATTCGGGTTTCTGGCCATGGCCTTTGAAGGTGGATTGATAGGCTCCAGTCAGGCTATTGACCTGCATGTAGCGGGTATCTGGGAAATTCTTAAAACCAGTGGTGCTATCGAACCAAACGTCGACAGCAGTTTCATCCATTCCGGGAAAAAGCTTGATGAGTATTCTGATCGATTGCCAGATTTTGTAAGTGTTAAGTACCATCATAAGATTAAGGACTCTGATGGGTTCAGCATGATTCCTGGATTTGAAAACTTCCAACCGGTGTCCGAAGGAGAAGTGGTGGCCAGCGACATCAATGGTCCTATAAAATCACCGGTGGCAGGTTTGATGTTTCTTCCGTTATACCAAACCTGGGGAGATGATGGATTCTTTATTGTGGAAGAAATATCCCGCATGGAATTGATCTGATGACCCAGAAACCCAATCAGGTTTTAGAGGATCTTAAGGCTGGAAACTACCATCCGGTATATTTCCTTCAAGGTGATGAGCCCTACTACATAGATTCCATATCGAACTACATTGAAAGTCATGCCCTGGATGAGTCCGAGAAAGGATTCAATCAGATGATCATGTACGGCAAAGACAGCAGTATTGACACTATTCTTATCAATGCGCGAAGGTTTCCAATGATGGCATCAAGGCAAGTGGTAATTGTAAAGGAAGCTCAGGAGATCACCAACTTCAATCGCCAGGAAGCTCAGAAGTTGTTGCAATCCTATTTAGAGGCACCACTTTCCTCTACCATTCTGGTATTCTGTTACAAATACAAAACCCTTGATAAACGCAAATCCATTACCAAGTCGATTATGGAACATGCTTTATTAGTGGATTGTAAAAAATTGTACGACAACCAGGTGCCGGACTGGATTCTGGGTTATGTGAAGTTGAAAAACGCCACTATCGACCCGGTAACCGCCCAATTGTTGTCGGATTACATTGGAAACAATCTGGAACGTTTGAGTAGTGAAATTGACAAGGTGCTATTGAACTTACCAGAACCCTCCAACATCGATACCGCGGTAGTACAAAAGTATATTGGCATTAGCAAAGATTATAACGTATTTGAGCTACAGAAAGCACTTGCAGCCAAAGACAATGTCAAGGCGCATAGAATCGTGCAGTACTTTACTGCTAATCCCCGTCAGAATCCAATCATTCCTATTATTGCATTGCTCTTTAGTTTCTTTTCAAAGCTGCTGGTGGTACAACATTCAAAAAGTACTTCGGAGCGGGACTTAGCTAGGAAACTTAATTTAAGGCCCTATTTTTTAAAGGAGTATATGAGCGCAGCCAGGCTTTACTCCGCGCAACAGGTGGTTGATAATATCAGTCATTTACGAACCGCAGACCTGAAGGCAAAGGGGGTGGGTATCGTTCCAGGCTCGCATGGTGAAGTGTTGAAAGAATTAGTCTTTAAACTTCTGAATTGATGCAATAATTGTCGCGCCCCATGGTTATCTTTACACATTTTAAAGGTTAATGCTGAGAATCCAAATTTTTTTTGTGCTGCTCTTAGGATGGGTTTCTGTAAAGGCACAAAACACGCTCTACGAAGACGCTGAGGATCAATCATACCGCACCGCTATTGAATTACTACAGAAGCAAAAATTCGGTGCTGCTAGACAGGCGTTTGACCAGTATGTAAAAGACTATCCGGAAAGCCTTCAAAGCGAAGATGCGAGATATTATAGGGCATACTGCGCCCTGAATTTATTCCATCCCGATGCCGAATCTCTATACAAGGATTTCGTGGATAATTTCGATTACCACCCCAAGGCTTCGTTCGCCTACTTTGAATTGGGTAACTTCTATTTTAAACAGGAAGACTATCAAAAGTCCACCGAGTATTTTGAACAGGTACCCTTAGCCAGACTGGATAAGTCGCAACAATCGGAGGCGCGATTCAAATTGGCGTATGGCTATTTTGCACAACAGCAGTTTGATCAGGCACTTCGAGAATTCAATCAGATCAAAACTTCTGACAGCAAGTACTCAGCAGCAGCAAGTTATTACGCTGGTTACATCGAATATCGCAATCAGAATTACGACCAGGCCCTGGTGGATCTGGAGCGGGCTAAAAGTCAGCAGTCATATGCCAGACTAGTGCCGTTTTTAGTAGCAAATGTCTACTACAAGCAGGGACGATACGATGAGTTGTTGGAATATGTTGAAGCAGTAATAGAGGATAATCCCAATACCAGCTATAGCGATCTGTATTTGTTGGCTGGTGAAGCCCACTATTTCAAAAAGGATTATCAGCAGGCCGCGGAGTACTATCAGGCTTATTCCCAAAAATCAAAACGGAAATTACCGCCAGATACCCAATACAAGCAGGCATTTACCCAGTATGCCATCGGTAACCTGGAGCAGGCTGAGATACAATTTAAGTCATTGGTGACCAGGGAGGAGGAAGTGGGACAGTTTGCTTCTTATTATCTGGGTGAGGTTTACCTAAAGCAGGAAAATCCCAAATATGCCGCACCGGCATACTTGAAAGCAAGTCGGGATACCTATAACTCCAACATTAAGGAATCCGCCGCCTTCAAGCATGCGAAAGTGCAATACGATCTGGGGAATTATGCCCAGGCTGTAGTGGACTTACAACAATTCTTGGAAGCATATCCCAACAGCGAGTTCCATCAGGAGGCCGGCGATTTATTGAGCGAAGCCTATTTGAAAACCAATGATTACGATCAGGCAATCTTGCACCTGGAACAAATTGATAATAAAAGTGCAAGAGCCCAAAAGACCTACCAGCAGGTTACCTATTTCCGCGGTACTGAGTATTTCAATAATGCCAAGTACCGCAATGCGGTGGAGATGTTTAAGAAATCGCTAACCCAGCCGATTGATCCGGAGATTGAGATGCTGGCCAATTATTGGTCCGCCGAGGCATATTCTGTAGGTAAAAAGTACTCCGAAGCCATTACCTCTTATCAAAATGTGTTGCGTGTTCAGGAGTTAAGTGATCATGAAAAATATATAAGAGCGGGTTATGGGTTAGGTTATGCCTATTTCAATACAAATGAATACGCCCGGGCTCTGGAACAATTCAATAATTTTTTGGCAGGTTATAGCACCGAAAACAGATTTCGGGAAGATGCTTTGATCAGGTCAGCGGATTGTCATTACGCCTTAAAAGATTACCAGGCGGCCATCACTAAATATCAAGAGGCTATTTCAATAAATAGTCATGATCGGGACTATGCTTTATTACAGCAAGGAACCATTCTCAGTATAACAGGTGAGCAGCAGCAAGCTCGGCAGAGTTTTAACACCCTGATCGCGGAATACCCCAAGTCCAGATTCGCTGATGATGCTGTCTATCAACGGGCGCAATTGGATTTAGAATCCGGTCAATACCAGCAGGCATCAACCGGATTTACCAAGCTCATTGGTGAGTTTCCAAACAGTGATTTGATTCCTTACGCTTATACCAAAAGGGCTTTGGCTTATTACAACCTTAAACAGTATCAGAACACCTTGAATGATTACCAAACTGTACTCCAACAATACATAAACCATGAAAGTGCCAACGATGCCCTTATTGGGATGCAGGAAACCCTTAATCTCCTGGGTAGGAGTGATGAGTTCGAATCTTACTTTACAAAATACAAGGCTGCTAACCCTGACAATAGCTCATTGGTCAACATAGAATACGAATCTGCGGTCAATTTGTATTTAAGTCAGGACTACCAAAAAGCAATTTCCAAATTTGAGGATTTTATTGCGAATCATCCAGCGCATCAGAAAGTCTATGAGGCCAGGTTCTTTTTGGCTGAAAGTTTTTACCGGATCAACCAAGATCAGGAAGCAATAAGTTATTACCAGCAAGTAGTGGAAGAGAATCGGATAGCTCAGGTCAACAGGGCTAGGAGAAGACTGGGAGATTTGTGGTTTGAAGATGGAGACTATGATGCTGCTGTTTTGGCTTACCAGGAGCTTGAATCTGCTGCTCAAACTAAAAAGGAAAATTACTATGCCTGGTCTGGGCTAATGGAAAGCTACCTGCGCATAGAGAACTACCAGCTGGCGGATCAGTATGCAGCACGAATATTGGAGCAAGGTGCTGTCAATCTTAATGCCTCTAATCGGTCAATGGTGGTTCGGGGCAATGCTGCTTATCAAATGGGGGATACTCAAACTGCCATGGACCATTTTATAAGTGCATTAAACACTGCCCAAGACGAGAATGGGGCAGAGGCCCAGTACATGTTGGCCCAGATTCAGTACGACCAACAGCAGTATACAGAATCGAATGAAACCTTATACGATTTAAACAATAAATTCGGAACCTATGGATATTGGCTAGGAAAATCATTTTTGCTGATTTCGGATAACTACCTGGGATTAAACGAAGAATTTCAGGCTAGAGCTACCTTGACTTCAATCATCGAGAATGCCCCGGAACAAGAAATTGTGGCCGAGGCCAAACAGAAGCTGGCCTTGCTTGATGAAACAGAAGACACTGAACAGATTATACCAGAGGATTCTCTTCAGATAGAAATAATTGATGAAGGCGAAGATTAATATATGCATGGCTACTTACATATCAATTTGATGCGCTGGCTCTGGTTGCCAAGCTTATTGTGTTTTGGGATGCTTACACTACAAGCCCAGGATCCAGAATGGGAAGAGGATGGCGCCATCCAGGATGCGGAGGTGGTGATTGAGAAAGAACGACAGATTACCCTGGAAAAGGCCAACAGGGGATATGAGAAAGTATCTCCATTACCTACTGAGCCCGATACTGTGGCACAGCGTTATTCTTTTGATCCTATCCATTATTCAGCCACTCCATTTACCCCCAGAATACGGGTAAATAGAATTAAGGAAGAACCTTTACCCAAGTTGTATGGCAACTATGTGAAAGGGGGTATTGGTAACTTTGGAACCACCTACCTGGAAGGGTTTTTCAATAATAAAAGAAGTGAAACGCATGTGATTGGTGGTTACCTGAAATCACTTAACTCCGCTCGAGGACCTGTGGATAGGGGCAACTCCGCCACCAGTGAATTTGATGTAGGATTTAATGGGAGTTATTTCACCGATAATCTGACCTTCCACGGTAATGCCGATTTCGAGCGAGATAGATTATTCTATTATGGCTACAGTCCAGGACTTGAAGTGGATCGGGATACCATCAAGCAGGTGTATAGTACACTCAGAATTGGACTGGGTATGGAAGACCGTAAAAAAGGAGAGGGGGTGGATTTTTCCCTGAATGGTGAATACGCTTCTTTTGGAGATGAATTTGATAATCACGAAGACCTGGGTGCCTTTAATTTTGCAGGGGAATATCAATTAAACGACCAACTGCGCTTTAGTTTAATAAGTGACCTGTACGTAAGCAAACGTACCTTCATGAGAAACAGTCAGAACCGGAATTTGTTCAGGGTACGTCCTATGGTTCATACCAACATATCGGTATTTGATCTGGAGGTTGGGGTCAACCTGGTTCATGAGAATGATACCATTGAGAATGCCGATAAGTTGCATATAGCACCGGTTGCCAGAGCTTCTTACGATCTAACAGATAAGATTAAGGTATATGCTGGGATTTCAGGAGATGTCACTTTTCGCTCTTTCATGAGCTTTGTGGAAGAGAATCCCTACTTGCGATCAGATGCCAGTCTTTCTCACAGTATTACCACTTTCGAGTTTTCAGGTGGATTACAAGGCATGCTAACCAATGATATTAGTTTTCATACCGGTCTTTCTGTTGGTACTTATAAGAACCTTTCATTCTTCACCAACAGCAGCTCAGACTCAACAAGGTTTGATATCTTGTACGATACCGATAATCCCACCTTGGTACATTTTTTCGGGGAGCTAGGATATTCCGAATCAAAAAAATTACAGCTTAACTTCAGGACTGACTTGTATGGTTATAGTACCAAATCGGTCGCGGAGCCTTGGGGCAGGCCCACTTATTCCTTTAAACTCTCTGGAAACTATAATTATTATGACAAGTTGATTTTTGGGGCTAACATTAGGGCACTTGGGGGTATAAATGCCCTGAATCAACAAAGCGGTACACAAGAGAAGTTAGATGCTGTGTTTGATTTGAATTTAAGTGTTGACTACCTGTTCTCCAGGAGATTCTCTGCCTTCCTTATCGGAAAAAACATATTTTCAAGGGAGTATCAGTTGTATCTCAACTATCCTTCCAGAGGTTTTACTGCTATTGCGGGAATTACTTATTCATTTTAGCAGGTTTTCCGGTTTTACCATTGTGACCGCTAAATAATTCATTTACCTTTACGCTAAGTATCGTTCACTTTTTTAGCATAAAATGGCTGAAGATTTTTCTGATCAGAACAAGGATTATGGTCTTCCCAAAGTTGACCCTCAGCCAATAAAACGAGACCA
>JANQPK010000171.1 GCA_028289505.1 Cyclobacteriaceae bacterium | reverse complement strand
TGAGTTCTTTAAGCTCTGAATTCAAATAGGGTAGTAACTCTTGAGAGATTTTATCTTGTTGCCTGGCTAATTGGCCCAATCCCCATACTGCATGCACCTTTGGTAACAGGGCCATGTCCGTATCCAGGAGGTTTGCGAAAACCTCTGATTCTTTCCGGTTTACCAGTTCAAATTGAGCAGCCAATCGTACTCGCATATCCGCATGTTTAAGCAGCTCTGTCAACTCTCGATTAGACTTGTCCGCTACCCCCTGTGATAGAATGGTCTCAGTCTGTGACCTTAGCTGAGTATTTCTTTTCCTCACATCCACTTGCCAGATCCTACCAGCAGGCTTCTTTTTATATCCCTCCAACCAATCATTGATATACAGCTTTCCATCCGGTCCGAATGCCAACCCGGTACTGACAATCCCGGACAACACATCCTGGGTATCTGCAAGCTCGAATGAAGCACCTTTCGGTTTCAATCGAAATGCCTGGATTTTGGATCGCGCAGCCGAACCTTTAAAATAAGAGCCAAAGAAGTAGTTTTCCCATTCACTATTTAAAGCGGTACCGGGTTGATAAACCAGTCCTGCAGGACCATCTGGGGCCAATGCCAATGGTGGCAATAGATAAGCCGCCTGACCCGGGAAGTGGGGTACATGAAGTTTCTCGTGCATCCAAACCTTATAGTCTTCATTAGGCAGGTTGTACTTTCCGAATTGCCAATTGATACGCCATCCTGAATCAGATCCTTCCAGTATGTGCACGAACCTTTCATGCTCTCCGGGATGATCTCCGTCATTATCCACGCTGATTAGATTACCATAGGCATCAAATGCAAGTTCCTGAGGATTACGCAATCCATGAGCAAATACCTCAAAATCGGTTCCATCAGGATTACAACGCATTACAGCACCTTGATTTGGGTAATAAAAGTGCACCCCTTCCCTACTCTTTACGTTGACTCCAATATCACCTACAGACCAATACAATTTACCATCCGGACCGATAGTAAGTCCTGACATATCGTGTCCGGCATAGGCTATATGAATACCATACCCATGACTGATGATTTCCTTTTGATCCGCATCCCCATCCTGATCCAGGTCCCTAAATTTATAGAGGTCGGGTGCTGCTGTCATGTAGACATGATCCTGATGATATAAAACACCGGCAGCTACGCCGGTTAACATCTCATTGATACCGCTGGCATATAAAGTGGCCCTATCGGCTCTACCATCACCATCGCTGTCCCAGATTTTCCTAACCTGCTCACTTTGGACAGTGAGGTCTTGCCAATCGTGAAACCCATCCTGATTGAAGTCTTCCTGCCATTGATTCTGATCACTATTCTCACGGCTTAGTTTATCAAGATGGAAAGCCTTGGTATCGTCCAGACTCTCTAAGGAAAGGTCTTCCACCATCCAATCACGGTGTGCCCTAATATCAATATCTGAGCTTTTGCGGCGTTGTGTTTCGGTGACATAAGCCACCCCTTGATTATCTATGCTTATGGCTACTGCATTAGTCAGCAAAGGGCCAGGCGCCCATAGTTTAAGCTCAAATTCCGGGTTAAGCTCAACCGCCACATTGGCACTATCTGCAAAATCACTATCATTAGCATAGTAGAATTGAGGATCTCCATTGGTATTATAATTTTGGCAGGAGTTGCAGCATCCAATTAATAATATTGAAAAATAACCAGCAGTTGCCAGTTTTGATAATGGCTTAAACCACATTATTCAAAAAAGCCTTCCCCCGTTGGGTAAACGCCAGGACCCCAAATCTTTATATTATCAAACCTGCCGGTGTCATCAAATGAGCCAAAACCTATTCTACCGTAGTCGAAGTGGGTGTCAGTGGCCTCCATAATAGGAGTACTCATGTCATCGAAATAGACCTTGATGGTTCCTTCGGTGATATTCCGCTCAATACGTACCTTGTGCCAACTGTTGGTCTCACCCCAGTTGGTACCATCTGTGGTACTAGTAGCTATAGCTACCCGAGGTGCGTCATTGACTAGAAAAATATTATTAGCGTGTGGGTCTGCCTTTGTAGCGATATGTACATAGTAGAAATTAGTAGCATCCTTGGCTCCGAAGAACAGGCACAAATCACGATGTCCATATTCTCTTCCCGACTGAGCCAGGTCCGCTTCTAACACGAAGTCCCCAAAATAGTAATCTCTTAGTAAAGCAAGGTTAAAGGGAGAACGTACCCTAGCCTTGTAGTCGCTTTTGCCAAAAAGTTCCAACCAGCCCTGCTCACCGGTGGTGGATTTCCAGGCTTTTTTATCGGACATTTCGAATTCACCGATGGCCGCACCAATGGAAAAATCCTGATGATAAAGTAATTGATATCCATCTGGTATGTTATCCTGAGCCATAGAAGAATTAATTGAAACCGATAAAAGGCCAATTACCACCAGGGTTGATATATAGCAGTTTCTCATATTATTCATTTTATCACTGGGCCAAATGAAGCACCCTTATGGTAAGGTAGTGCTTGATTGGCTGATAGATTTAGGTTTTTATTAATGGCTTTGAGATGGTGATCCACTCCTATTTCTGATCCCGGAATAAACCCAGGCACCGTGATCACCTGGGCCAAAACACCCCCCACACCCCTGTGCATTACCCCACGTGGCAGATACACCAAATCTCCCACTTCCAGAGGGGTAGTATCAATTAAATCAGCAGTCATTTCCTCGGTCACAGACATTGGATTGATTATGGATTCCACCTGATTACTGGTAATAATCCTGGCATCAGGTAGTGCCATTTGCACCAGGTAGAATTCATCAAATCCGCCCTCAACAGGGTGGTAATGACTGAAGGAGTCCATAATCCTTACCCGGTGAGCATTCAGGGCATGATATAAATATTTTCCAACTTCTTGTTTCCAGGTTAATAAGATCCTGCGATAAGCATTGGTTTCGGTAGCACAACCTCCCGGTATATCTGTGATATTAGGGTCCCAATCAGGCCTAATCACTGGAGGGATTTCTGAGGGGAAGGCATGAGGACTTTCAAATACCAGTACAGACATAGATGAGTCTGCTTCCATTCCTTCTCCAGGGGTCATCAAAACGATATCACCCACGGTTACTTCCGAGGTCATACCAGAGGACAATTTGACTTCAGGCCACCCCTCCTGTATGAAAGCAACACGGTAGCTGTCATGGCTATCAATAGATCGTATATTACTGAGATACTCCAGATCGTACCCCGGGTTTTTGTCAGCAAATACCGCTCTTAACTTTTCCAATCCAGTGGCATCACCTGAACCCAGTTTAACTACCATGATTTCTGGTGGAGCCGGTGTTTCCACTTTAGCCTGGGAAGTTTGGCAAGCATACCAAATTGGCATCAATAAGACCACTGCCAGGATAAGACAAGTGTGTAGTTTCATAGTAAAGGCAAGATAATAAAAATCTATGATCTATGATCTCTGATTTCTGATAGGCTACTTAGGAATAGCCATACTGATGAGCAAGAACTACCTAAGGGTTGGAGGCGATTTGGCCAAAGCCCTGGGCCATTAAGGTTGCCAAAAGCGGGATTAAAAACAATAATAACAATTCCAACCTGATAATCATCTTCATTGATTTTGGAATCACTAATACCTCTTGCTGGTCTCCTTTGCGATTCTTTAACAGGAACACCGTAGGAACTATAGACAACAGTCCCACCAAAACGAATAATCCTACTTTAAGATGGAAGATCCAATTTGCACTGTAGTAGGTCGCCGGCTTACCGACCACAAACCACATTAACATTCCCATAGCCAGTACCATAATGGCACTAACGCCATAAACCCCATCAATGATGGATACCCGCTTAATTTCCTGCCTGGTCATTTGCTGCTTAATCAGAAGGTGTTCAGCTACTACCGATGATACCACTCCAAAAATGGCCAGGTAATGAAAGTACTTGACGATGACGTAAAATGACATGATCTAAGCTTGCTCAAATATCATTAATATCCAGGGTTTTCCCCGCACCTTTGACTGCTGCAACATTAAAGAAACCCGAAACTACCAGTTCCTGGTTAGCCCCCAGATATTGAATATTAGTAGGTACATTGCTTAAGGGAACCGCAAACAGCTCTGCAAACCCACCCGGTCGGTCAGTTTGAATGCGAACATCGTTTAGAAAGCGAAAAGTTTCGTTGGTAATACTGTGAATCTCAACGTAGACGGAATCCCCATCTTCGTAAGGTGAGATAAAATCATCATTTTCATCCTGTTCAAAGGGATTAATGGCGTCCCGAATCGGTGGGATAAAAATCAGCCCGTCCACATTACCTCCTTCACTAAAGCCTGCATCAAAGGCAATATTGATTTCAGAGGGTTCGTTTAGGTATGCACCGTTTTTGTAGGATTTTATCCAATAAGTGTCACCAGACCCGATGAAATCACGGGA
Organism: Cyclobacteriaceae bacterium; assembly: GCA_028289505.1. Taxonomy (GTDB): domain Bacteria; phylum Bacteroidota; class Bacteroidia; order Cytophagales; family Cyclobacteriaceae; genus SZUA-3. The sequence goes on along the minus strand of JANQPK010000171.1, from coordinate 979 downwards.
CCAAAATTCAGCGAAATAAGCGTCTGGAAAAAATAGATCTTCTTCTTCGAACCTGAAGGTAACACTGTCAATTTCAGGCACCCGGTTAACCCGACTACCTGCCTGAAATACATCCTCCCCTATTGATATACTCAAGGTTAGACTGTCTTGTTCTTCGCCTATAGGTCCGTTCTGATCAGGCATCCACTGATAAATGCCTTGTCCCATCTCTACAAATTCGTAGGTATTTCCATCGCTATTGACCACTGAAACTACTGCGCCGTTCACACCGTCCAGCGGACTGTTATCAAAGTATGATCTGGATTCCACAATACGAATGGTTTGTACCGAATCCTGAGTGGTGAGAAATGCGTCGATTATCAATATGGGAGGAGCTTCTTCCAAGTCAGGGGTAATCTGGTCTTCGCAGGAGAGCAGCAATAAAAGCAGCAGTAGTTTAGCAGGATAACGCATCAGAACTTAAAATTATATGAGACTGCTGGAACGATACTTCCAATAATAGAGACCTGAGTAGCTTGGGTTTCGATAGGTAAGCCGGGAACCGGTCGATTATCTGCCTGAGCAAAATAGATCGAAAAGGGATTTCGTCTGCCATAAACATTGTAGATACTAAATACCCAATAGTCTTCATTTTTTCTTTGCTTGCCTTTTCTGGTTTTTTTGCCGCTTAGGGTTGCAGACAGATCCAAACGATGGAACAAAGGGATCCTTACATTATTGCGGGAATCGAAATAATTGTATGGCAGTAAGTAACCCTGCACTTCTACCCTGGAGGTTGGGAAGGTACTGGGTGTCCCGGATAAGAAGGTGAAGTTAGCCGATAGCTTCCAACGCGATTCAGGATCGTAAAACATGGCTGCCTTTAGATTATGAGTTTGGTCAAAGCGAGTTGGATACCACTCATTGTTGTTAATGCCATCGATCTGTAGCTCGGTCCTGGCCAGAGTGTAACTTATCCAACCGTTGATCAGACCTTTGT
>JANQPK010000012.1 GCA_028289505.1 Cyclobacteriaceae bacterium | reverse complement strand
AAGATATCCAGAAGTTTGTCAAGCAAATAAAGAAGCAATATCAAGGTATTGATATATTGATCAACAACGCCGGTGTGGGCAGTAATGAAACCATCATGGATGCTCCGGATGAAAAGTGGCAGTATTATTGGGATTTACATGTAATGGCTGCGGTACGCCTTTCCAGGGCACTGATGCCCATGTTGCATCATAACGGTGGTGGAGTGATCCTGAACAACTCCTCCATTTGCGCTACACAACCGCTTTATTATGAGCCCATTTACAATACCACCAAGGCTGCGCTTTCAATGTTTTCAAAGTGCCTGGCCCATGAGGCCATTAAAAGCAATATTCGGGTAAATACCGTGAATCCAGGCCTGATTCTGACGCCTGATTGGATCAAGACGGCTACTGAACTAGGAGCAAAAGAAGGTATCAGCGCGGAGGAGTACCTGGACCGATTGGCTAAAGAATACACCCCTATCGGGCGTTTTGCCACTGCGGACGAACTAGCTAAGTTCATGGTGTTTTTGTGCTCTCCAGTCGCTAGTTATTCCGTAGGAAGTTCATATTATGTCGATGGTGGATGGTTGAATATGGTCAATTAACTACAATTAAGAATTAAAAATTATCAATTAAGAATTAACTGATGGTTACCAGCCACCACAAGTTTTGCCCATTGACACTATGGGTATTGATCATTTTTATGGTAATTCTGTCAATCGGGTGCCGGCCACAATCCAATGAATCGGGAAATGTACAACTGGATAAACCCAATATTTTATGGATTGTAGGGGAAAACTTCAAACTGGATTTTGGGTGTTACGGGGCGGCAAATGTTTATACCCCCAATATTGATTCCTTAGCTTCAAACGGATTGAAATTCACTAAAGTATTCTCCACTTCACCAGTGTGTGCACCAAGTCGTTCTGCTTTTATGACCGGGATGTATCAGACTACTACTGATACTCACCATATGCGATCCCACCGAGAGGATGATTTTAGATTACCAATAGGGGTACGTCCTATAACTCATAGGTTACAGGATGTTGGGTACTTTACGGCAAACATATCCTCGATTGGAGATAAGGAGGTGGGTACTGGGAAACTGGATCTGAATTTTGTCAATGAAGGGCCGATCTACCAATCCGAGGATTGGTCAGCACTCAAGCAAAACCAGCCATTCTTTGCCCAGATCAATATGCCAGAGGCGGAATACGACATATACGATAGAAAATCAGCTGAAAAGGCCAGGGTTAAATGGGTGGGCGAAGATATCCATCCACAGATTGCCACCCCTGAAAACGTGAGCCCACCTCCCTACTATCCGGAACATCAGATCACCCGTGAAGAATGGGCCAGGTATCTGAATTCCGCTTCTGGAATGGATGTAAGGATAGGTCATATCATGGATCAACTGAGAAGGGAGCATTTAGTGGATAATACCATCGTGGTCTTTTTTGCAGACAACGGGAGACTTGAAGCCAGAGGCATTCACTGGATGTGGGATACCGGACTCCATGTACCCCTGATTATTACTTGGCCCAACAATTTAGAACCACCTCCACAGTATCAACCAGGGTCTACCATTGACCAAGTAATTAGTTTATTGGATCTAACCGGCACTACACTATGGATGGCGGGTATACCAAAGCCACCAGGAATGCAAAGCAGAAACTTTTTGGGTAATGCACCAGACGCTCCCAGAAGCTACGCTTTCAGCGCTAGGGATCGGATCGATGAAACCCAAAACCGTATCAGATCGGTGAGGGGTAGTGACTACCATTATCTAAGAAATTTTGTGCCGGGTACCGGTTTTGTTTCCTTAAACCGCTATAAGGAAAAATGCTTTTTGGTTAAGCCACTAATGAGAACCCTGCATGCCCAAGGTGAGCTAACTGGTGCTGCTGCAGAATTGATGGAGCCTCTGCCGTATGAGCAATTGTACGACGCTGAAGCAGACCCTCATGAGATCAATAATTTAGTTGATTCAAAGGACCCCAAACATCAACAAATACTTAAGGAGATGCGTGAGGCATTGGATCAATGGATTGAAGAAACTGGCGATCGGGGAACGATCCCGGAACCTCAGGAGGTAGTGGCTCCATTCGAACAAGAAATGCATGAATGGTTTGGAACGCCCGAGTGGTATCTAGGTGATAAACTGCCTTAGAAATCCTAGACTCTGTATTAAAGACTCCTTCCTTCTTTTTAGCGATCCTTCGTAGGCCCGATCCTCTACTTCCACACACACAGGTCCTTTATATCCAGCGTCTGTAAGGTGGGAGAAAAATTTACCCCAATCCACCTCGCCTAGTCCGGGTAATTTTGGGGAATGGTACTCCAGAGGATGTGCTAAAATCCCTACTTCATCTAGCCGGTACTGGTCCAGTCGCACATCCTTTGCGTGAACATGATGGAACCTGGGAGCAAAATCCCTGATGGGCTTAAGGTAATCCATATGCATCCAAACCAGGTGGGAAGGATCGTAGTTCAATCCAAAGTTCTTGCTGGGAATCTCCTTAAACATACGGCGCCATACCTGAGGACTTATAGCCAGGTTTTTACCGCCAGGCCATTCATCCGCTGTAAAAAGCATGGGGCAATTCTCAATTCCTATTTTTACCCCTAGTTTTTCTGCCTGACGGATAATGGGTTTCCAGGTTTGCTTAAATGTGCTCCAATTATCATCAATGGATTTGGTCCAATCTCTGCCGATAAAGGTGGTCATGGTATTGATACCCAAGGTAGCAGAGGCTTTTATTACTTTTTTGATGTGCTCCCGGTATACCTTGGCTTCGGCTTTATCGGGCGTCAACGGATTTGGATAATAACCCAGAGCACTGATGCTTACCCCGGTTTCTTGCTGTAGGTCCTGTATTTCCTTGATGGCGTTTTTGGTGAGTTTGGTCACATCAATGTGTGTGATCCCGGCATAGCGCCGCTCCGCTCTACCTGGCGGCCAGCACATTACTTCCACGCAGTCAAAGCCCTCTTCAGCAGCAAACTCCAAAACCTGTCTCAACGATAATTCCGGTAGAATGGCACTTACAAATCCTAATTTCACCTTGTTTAGTTTTTAGTGGTTAAATTCTAAGTTCCTTAATTCCTCTATTCCCCCATTCCCTAACCCTTCGTCCTTAATCTCCTATTCCTTTATTAAATGTTTGGGTAAATCCTTGATGGAAGGACAGCACAACTGTTCCAGAGTCTGCTGAAATTGCGCTTTTATCAAGGCCATAGTATGATTGCCTCCTTTGTTGCCCAGGGCGCTTACCCCATACATGAAACTTCTTCCCATAAAAGTAAATTTTGCTCCACAAGCAACTGCCCTAGCCACATCAGGACCGGAACGCACCCCGCTATCCAGCATAATGGTTATCTGATCCCCATATCTTTGCGCCAGGTTGGTCATTGGAACAATGGACGACTGCCCCGAATCAAGTTGCCTGCCTCCATGGTTTGATACAATAATACCGTCTAACCCCAGTCTGATCACTTTTTCTGTATCCTCTTCACTTACTACCCCTTTAATCACCAGTTTGCGTTTCCAGATATCACGAATCCTGGCAACCCGTTCTTCGTCCAACCAGCCGGAGAAGGTCTGATTCATGTACTGCCCCAGCTTTTTTAAGTTCAGCCCTTTGGGCATATACCGTTTCATAGTAGCAAACTCCGGGGAGCCCGCCACTAATGTATTGAGGGCCCAATGTGGTCGACCCATAATCTGAAGTATATTCCTTATGCTCATCGCAGGAGGCATGGCCAGACCATTGCGAATGTCCCGGGGTCTGAATCCAAAAACCGGTAC
>JANQPK010000436.1 GCA_028289505.1 Cyclobacteriaceae bacterium | reverse complement strand
TACCACTACCAGCCTAACTCTATCGCACTAAGTCTTAGAAGTAGTAAGACTAAAACTATAGGAGTGATTATCCCCGAAATTGCACATTCTTTCTTCTCTTCCATAATCGCTGGAATTGAAGACGCTGCTACTGAAAAAGGTTACAATGTCATGTTATGTCATTCCAATGAAATGTATCAAAGAGAGGTAGCAGATGCTAAATCCCTTTTTTCCCATCGGGTTGATGGTCTACTGGTAGGAGTGTCCAAGTCCACCACCAACATGGACCATTTTAAGCCTTATATTGATCGGGGGCTTCCCTTAATTTTTTTTGACCGGGAACCAGAAGGTATTGAAGCGCCCTGTATTTTGGTAGATGATCGGGTAGGGGCTTCTAAGGCAGTGGAACATTTGATAGAACAAGGCTGTAGTCATATTGTTCATTTAGCTGGTCCTTCTAATGTCAGTACTACCAGGAAAAGACTAAAAGGGTATCAAGAGGCTTTAGTGGCAAATGGATTGCAGTACAATTCCGACTTATTGGTATATTGTGAAGGAGGTATAGATATAAATGAAGCTGAGCAACAGGTGAATCAACTTATTGATCAAGGGCTTCAATTTGATGGAATCTTTGCCAACAATGATCTTTTGGCTATAGGTGCAATCAGGGCTTTGAAAAACCGCGGAGTGCAAATCCCGGAACAGGTAGCGGTGATAGGCTTTTCGGATTGGCAGATGGCCTCATTGATAGACCCACCATTGAGCTCTGTGGTACAACCAGGATATCGCATGGGACAACAGGCAGTTGAGTTGTTTTTCGAAGTGCAATCTAATCCCAATACTCCTCCTCGGAAGATGGTGTTAGAAACAGAGCCTGTAGTGCGTGGTTCATCCTTACGTAAGCCTCAATCCAAGCGCTGAAATCTTCATATCAGAATAATTTTTTTCTGCAAACGATTGAAAATTGGCAACATTTCGAACAGCTTCAAAATAGCCTAGGATTTGATGCTATTTTTAAAATTTATGTCCTAAGTTAATATTCTTTAACCCGCCGAAGTATTGATTTTTCGGGTATATCTCAATCAAAAGACGCAACTGAAATGGAGATCAAATCAGAGCAGCTAAAACATATTCGACACCTTGATTTGGGTAAACTTCTATCTCATGAAGTTACTGCAACCGGTTTGTTGGGCACTGCAGAGAATGGTTGTATCAAGTTAACCGTGTACAGCGATAAAATAATCAGAGTCCAGATCTCAGATAACGATATGTTCGACGAATTATCGTATGCGGTGGTGGATAACCCAAAGCGATCTGAATTCAGCCTAAAGGAAGCCGACTCCTCCATGGTGGTGGAAACCAACAGTATGCGAATAGTAATAAATAGGGACCCAGTTAGATTATCGTTTTACAATCAAAATGGTGAGCTAGTCAATGAGGATTATCCTGGATTTGGTATCTCATTTATGGGCAGTACCAAGTCTATCTATAAAACTCTGCAAGATGGAGAACGATTTATTGGGTTAGGCGAAAAAACTGGCAACCTGGATCGTCGGGGTTCTGGTTATACCAATCACAACACTGACAGCTTCGCCTATGGACCCGAATCCGATCCATTATACTGTACATTTCCGTTCTATATTGGTATTTATGGGGAGCTGGCTTACGGAATATTTTTGGATAATACTTATCAGTCGCATTTTAATTTTGGTGCTTCTAATGATCGATTTTCATCCTTTACCGTTGAGGGAGGTGATTTGAATTATTATTATATAGGGGGAGATTCAGTGGCAGAAATCATCGAAGGGTACTCAAGTCTGACTGGATTGATGCCATTGCCGCCAATATGGGGTTTGGGTTATCAGCAATGTCGGTACAGCTACTATCCCGAGCATGAAGTGCTGAATGTGGCTCAGACCTTCCGTGAGAAAAGGATTCCAGCAGATGCCCTGGTTCTGGATATACACTATATGGATAAATACAAGATTTTCACCTGGGACGAAGACCGTTTTCCAAATCCCAAAAAGATGATCAATACATTGAAATCCATGGGTTTTAATGTGGTAGTGATGTGTGATCCTGGGATTAAGATTGAAGAAGATTACCAAGCTTACCAGGAAGGTATAGACCTGGACCTTTTTTTAAAATATCCTGACGGTTCGTATTACAGTGGTCAAGTCTGGCCAGGTTGGTGCCATTTTCCAGACTTTACCTACAGCAAGGCTCGAGAGTGGTGGGGTGAAAAGTTAGCTTATTATTCGGATCAGGGGATACACGGTTATTGGAACGATATGAATGAAATCGCCACCTGGGGTCAAAAACTTCCGGAGTTGATCGAGTTTCATTTCGAGGGAGAGGGTGGTTCAGCAAAACGAGGCAGGAATATTTATGGCCATATGATGTGCAGGTCGACCTATGAGGGGGTCAAAAGTAACCTGCAAGGCCAACGTCCATTTAATCTTACCAGGTCCGCTTATTGTGGAGTTCAACGACATTCTGCCGTATGGACCGGTGATAATGTGTCGAACGATGACCATATGTTATTGGGGGTCAGATTGGTTAATAGTTTAGGGTTGGTGGGTGTAGCATATACAGGATACGATGTTGGTGGTTTTGTGGGTGATTCCTCCATTTCCTTATTTGCCCGTTGGATAAGTATCGGTGCATTCTCACCTTTCTTTAGGGGCCATTCCATGATCAACTCTAAAGACAGTGAGCCGTGGAGTTTTGGAGAGGAGGTAGAGGATATTAGCAGGAATTATGTAAATCTAAGGTACCAGCTGCTACCCTATATATATTCGGTTTTTCATGAGGCTTCGACTACAGGAATGCCGGTTTGTAGATCTTTGGCCATTGACCATGCATTTGACGATAGGATTTATCAGACTGCATTTCAGAATCAATACCTGTTTGGACCAAATATCCTGGTAGCACCGGTGGAAAGTTATAAGGATCTCATCAAGGTGTATTTACCCAAAGGAGACTGGTACAACTTTCACACTGAATCACTGTACACCGGGGAGTCAGAAGTCTTCGTGGAGTGTCCCATCACTCATTTGCCATTATTCATTCGTGCTGGTGCCATAATCCCCATGCAATCAATCATTCAGAGCACGCAGGAAGAACCTGATTCGGTGCTTCAGCTGCATCTTTATCAGGGAGCTGATGGCAGTTTTTATTACTACGAGGATGATGGCAATAGTTATCAGTACCAGCAGGGAGCCTATTACCATAGAAAGTTCAGGTTTGATCATGAATCAAGTAGGTTTACCATGGAAAAAGTAACAGGTTCCTTTGAAACAAAATTCAAAATGGTCAAGTTTTATTTGCATGGATTCGCGGATTTGAAGGAGATCCAAGTTGATGGTGAAAAGGTTACTTGTGAACACGAGGAGCTTACATTTTTACCGCCGGTATCCAGTTTCGATCCATTAGGTAAGGAATCAATTTCTTTTCCGGTAGAAGTACAAACGTTTACTATGGTAAACTCTAATGCGGAAATTGAGATTCTGCTTTAAAAGCCTAAAACGATATTTAACGGTTCCTGAGACTGATTTCCTTACTTTGCCCTAAAGCATCCATGCGGACATACATCCTAAGCGGGTTCTCCTTACCCTTTGCCCCACAATCAAGAGTTGGTTCTAGGTAATAGATCAGGAATTTCTGATTGCGTACATAGAGCTCGTGATAATCTGGTGATCCCAAATATGCGGTAATCTTAGGCTCGGTCCAGCCCAGGAGTTCATCTTGATCATTCATTAGTACATCTAATTGATCAAGTCTATCTCCCAGGCATCCGTTAATATCGTTCTGCCAGCCAATGGTATCAAAAGCATCTATACTTGGTTCAGTCTGGCAGCCAATCACCATTGCCATTAATAAGGGTAGGATAAGATGTCTATTTGAACTCACTTATTTTTGGATATTATGAGTACTTCATCCTAAAACTAAATAAATTCGTCTTCTTATTATTGATTTATGTGGAATCTATCAAAAATGCTATCCGCATTATGGGGAATTGTTGGGTTACTTGCCCTGGCCACGCTATTTGTGACCTATACTAATTTTCCCAATTATTTTAATCTCAGTTTTATAGGTTGGGAGACAGATATGAGGATGGATCGACACGGTTTCTTCTATACTTTTGCTGGATTGTTTTTAGTGCTCAACTTGATCACTTACGTAGGCTTGAGGTCAACTAAGAGCTTAAATGCTTCTTATCAACTGTATGATGGCAATCAGCATTTGAGGCTTACGGTTAGCATCAAGACCCTGGTGATAGGAGCAAATCTATTCCTATTAACACTTACAGCGTATTCACGTGCAGCAATAGAGGCTCAAAGTCTTACTGGTGTTTACCATTGGTCAATACTATTAATAGGTCCAGTTATCATGCTGCTGGGGTTGATTTATTTGTTATATGTACTGCTTTACCCGATTCAATCAGCTCGATAAATGTCCCCAATACTACTGCTTCAAGGGATTGTGCCGTTATCATTTCAGATTTAGACTGAAGATAGGTAGATTTATTCCTACTTTTTCACCTGTATTCAATTTTTAGAATGGCTTCTAAGGCAGTTACATCAAACTACACCGAAGACAGTATTAAATCCCTAGATTGGAAGGAGCACATCAGACTTCGCCCGGGGATGTACATTGGGAAATTGGGCGATGGCTCTGCCCGGGATGACGGCATTTATGTTTTGGTAAAAGAGATCATTGATAACTGCATCGACGAGCACGTTATGGGGTTTGGGCGTACCATTGATGTTCGGGTTTATGATCACAAAGTGGTGGTGCGTGATTATGGTCGTGGCATCCCTCTTGGGAAGGTAGTGGATTGTGTTTCCAAGATTAACACTGGTGGTAAATACGATTCCCAGGCTTTTCAAAAATCAGTGGGGTTAAATGGCGTAGGAACTAAAGCGGTAAACGCGCTTTCAGACTATTTCAAAGTCCAATCCTTCCGAGATAAAAAAACCAAAGTTGCGGAGTTTAAATGTGGTGAACTCATTAATAATGAAAAGATAAGGTCAACCAACGATCGAAACGGTACTTTAATTGTTTTTGAGCCTGATCCAACCGTTTTTAAGAATTTCCACTTTATACCTGAATTTCTCGAGAACCAACTGTGGAACTACGCCTACTTGAACTCAGGTCTTACCATAAACTTCAACGGCAAGAAGTACCACAGTGCTAATGGGTTACTGGATTTGTTGGTCAACCGTACCGACGAAGATGATCTCCGATATCCGGTTATTCATCTGAAAGGAGATGACATAGAAGTAGCGCTGACCCATGGCAATCAATATGGTGAAGAATACTACAGTTTTGTCAACGGTCAATATACTACTCAGGGAGGTACACACCTTGCAGCATTTAAGGAAGCACTGGTGAAAACCATCCGGGATTTCTACGGAAAGAGCTTTGATGCCTCCGATGTACGGGCATCAATAGTTGGGGCTGTATCTGTGAGAGTTATAGAGCCTGTGTTTGAGTCTCAAACTAAAACTAAGCTGGGGTCTCAAAATATTGCTCCTGAGGGGCAGACCATGCGATGGTTTGTCAATGATTTCATCAAGAGATCTCTGGACAATTACCTGCACCGGCATCCTAAAGTGGCGGAAGTGCTTTTAAAAAGGATCTTACAATCTGAACGGGAGCGCAAGGACATTGCCGGTATCAAAAAATTGGCCAATGAAAGAGCTAAGAAAGCCAATCTTCATAATAAGAAGCTAAGGGATTGTAGGATTCATTTAAACGATAAGAGATCGGCCGCCAATGGGGAAGAGTCCATGCTGTTTATCACTGAGGGTGACAGTGCCAGCGGCTCCATAACTAAATCCAGAAATGTGCAGACCCAAGCGGTATTTAGCTTGAGAGGTAAGCCCTTAAACTGTTTCGGACTCACTAAAAAGGTGGTTTACGAAAATGAAGAGTTCAACTTACTACAGCATGCCCTGAATATTGAAGATGGGCTGGATG
>JANQPK010000419.1 GCA_028289505.1 Cyclobacteriaceae bacterium | reverse complement strand
TTTGGAAAGTTCACCCTGGTAACCGGAGAGACCGCTCTTTATGCATTTCGACGTCACATTCACCCTATTGCAGGAATTTTCTTTATCCTGGCGCTGACTGCGCATGTTTGTGGCAGTGTGATGGGTGTAATGGGGATCATTGCAGATGTTAGCTATGAATGGTCTAAAACCTGTATTGATGGTGGCTTGAGTCCAATTTACTTTGCGTTGTTTTTCGTGGTGGTCGTATTTCTGTTATTCCTGGACGGACGCACCAAATTTTTCGAGACGGTGCTGGCGGTAGTGGTAACCGTAATGTCGCTCTGTTTCCTGATCAACTTCTTGGTATTTACCCCACCGGTCAACGATATCCTGCAGGGTATGGTACCCTCAGTACCTAAAACACCGCCAGGTGAAAACACATTTTTGGTAATGGCCTCCATGGTGGGTACCACCGTGTTCTCCGGTTTGTTCATTCTGCGAACCACTCTGGTGAAAGAGGCCAACTGGACTATGGATGATTTCAAACTTCAAAGAAGAGATGCCATATTTTCCGGCTTTATGATGTTCCTTATTTCGACATCCATAATGGCTGCTGCGGCAGGTAGCTTACACACTGAAGGTATTGTGCTGACTAATGTCTCAGAGATGGTAACCTTGCTGGAGCCGCTGGCGGGGCCTTTGGCAGTGGGGATTTTTACCCTAGGGCTCATTGCAGCCGGAGTTTCTTCACAGTTTCCCAATGTGACATTGCTACCATGGATGTTGGACGACTACTGTCAACGCAAACCCAACATGCGCAGACCATCCTATAGATTATTGGTGTTAATCATTTCCATGGTGGGACTGATAGTACCGATTTTCAAAGCCAAACCCATTGCCATAATGATCATTTCCCAGGCCTTTGGGGCGCTGGTGCTGCCAGTTACTGTACTGTGTTTCATCATAGTTGGAAACAACCACAAGCTCATGGGAGATCATAAGCATTCACCAATCTTGAATGTTGTGCTGATTATAATATTTTTGTTTGCGCTGCTGATGAGCTATATGAGCTACCAGGGACTGTTCTCTGTGATGGCGGCACTGTAGATTACTAGATCAAGAAAGAAATATATGAGAGCGTTATTACTGTTAAGTCTGATTCTGGCTGTTCCCGGTACTGGTTTCGCACAAACCACAGGCAAAGTTTTCGACGATCTTTCCATGAACAGTGAAATTCTGGGTGGAGAAAGAAAGTATGGCATTTATTTACCACCGGATTATGAGTCCTCTCAACGTAGTTATCCGGTATTGTATTTACTCCATGGAGGAGGAGATGATCAAACGGGTTGGATTCAGTTTGGGGAGGTATTGCACATAACCGACAAAGCCATTAGGGAAGGCAAGGCTACGCCTATGATCATTGTTATGCCTGATGCCAATACTGGCCGAAGAGGCTATTTCAACGGACCCAAAGGTGATTGGAATTATGAGGATTTCTTCTTTGAGGAGCTTATGCCACATGTTGAACGCACCTACAGAATTAAAGGCACCAAGCGTTATCGAGCAGTAGCTGGCTTGTCCATGGGAGGAGGAGGTAGCTTTGTTTATGCCTTACGTCGCCCGGATCTTTTTTCCTCAGCCTGCCCGTTGAGTGCTAGCACCGGTCCACTTACACTAGAAGACACTGAGGACTATATCAAGAAAAGGGGAGGAGAGCAGGCCACCAAAGCAGAACTTAAAGCTTACTTCAAACGAAACAGTACCCTGGAACTGATTCGGAACATGCCTGAGGAGCAAAAGGATCAAGTTCGGTGGTACATTGACTGTGGAGACGATGATTTCCTGTTTGAAGGCAACTCCTTAGCTCATATCGAGATGCGAAAAAGGGATATACCACATGAGTATCGGGTAAGGCAGGGAGGGCATACCTGGACCTACTGGCGGGAGTCACTGCCTGAGGTATTGCATTTTGTGTCCCAGGCATTCCATCAATATTAAGAACAACAGCAACAGCAACAGCAACAGCAACAGCAGCAACAACAGCATACAGTATAGCAGCAACAGCATACAGTATAGCAGCAACAGCATACAGCATAGCAGCAACAGGATACAGCAACAACCAAGCCTTACGTAGTAAATGCAACCAATTCCAAGAAACTGTCAACTGCTCTCACAAGCCTGCCCACCAAGCAAAATTCTTAATTGTCCATTGTCAATTATTAATTGATTTGAGCCAATCCGGTGCGGGAAATTCTCGCATAGGACTGTATCTTGGATAGGTCTCGAATACCTCCTGATTGGGGCCAACTACTCTCGGGTCACCGGAGTTGCTAAGCTCCTGCTGCAGAGTAGTTTGAAGTTGATCCACAATCTCACGGTATTCGAGATCGTACGCTAAGTTGTACAGACAGTTGGGATCCTTTTCCACATTAAATAATTCGAACTCGGGTCTCTTGGCTACAGCCCAATCAAAATACTGTTTATTTGGCTGCTGGTCCCAATGCTCCACTATCCAGGATTTAGTAGGCGCTGCGTCAATGTCCGTGAAAGCCCATGCTGATTGATGGGTACCGGTCTTATCAATCCCATACATGGGATATAAAGCCTCCGTGGTGGAGTCGGGTATTACTCTCTGTGGAGCACCCGCTGGCCAACGCTCGGGTTTCAGGTTCCAGATATATAGATAGCGGCCCTTTCTCATGATACGCTGAGGATATCCCAGGTTTTTATACCTAGAAGATGAATGCCGCTCTCGTCCTGCTAAAACATACGACCTGCTACTTTCTATAATTCCCGACTTTTTAGATTGCAAGATATTGACCATGCTGTTACCAGACATGGGCAACATATCTTTTTTAGAGGACCCTGTCAATTCTAAAATTGTTGGGGCGAAATCTGTGAAACTTACCGGATCATCCACCATACGCCCGCTGGGAAAACCCAGGGGGTAACTTATGGCCAATGGTACATGAATACCATATTCATAACCGTTGGCTTTGGCTCGTGGAAAAGGCATACCGTTGTCAGCGGTTACCATCACTATGGTATTCTCCAACTCCCCAGTGGCTTCTAAATGATCCAGCATACGCATCAAGTGGAGGTCAAACCATTCAATTTCAATAGCATAGTCCAATAAATCTCCCCTTACTACCTGATTATCTGGTAAAAATGCTGGAACCTCTACCTGATCCAATGTCTTGTCATGACGTTTCCATGAGTCTTTTTCATAGTCCCTGTGTGGTTCTGAAGCACCATACCAGAAAAAGAATGGCTGATCAGCAGGGCGTTGCTCCAAAAATTGCTTGAAGTTGGCAAAGTAGTTTACATCTCGGATGGCCTTAGCAGTACGCTCGTCAAGATGGTCTTCGCTGTACTTGATATCATTGTATACTTTCCCGGCAGCGTTTTGTGCTCTTAGGGGATGCTCCCCATATTTAAATGGCCCCACACCCTTGCCGGTATATCCGGTATGGTAACCATCAGCTTCCAGTATGTCCACGAATGGCACATACTTATCGAACCATCCGGCGGCATGTTGTCCGGACTGTTCGTTTTGCCAGTGATAACGACCTGTGACCAGGGCGCTACGTGAAGGTGCGCACCCCGGTGATCCGGCATAGCAATTTCTGAAATAGATTCCGCTGTTAGCCACTCGATCAAATGCTGGAGTTTGCACCCAGTCACTGCCAGCAAAACTGGTATGTATCCATGACTGATCATCGCTTATGGCTAATAAAAAGTTAGGTCTGCTGCCATTATTAGCAGGACGATCTGGCTGGCAACTGAAGCTGAGTACCACCATGGAGACCAGTACTGGAAAAAAAGCTGTTATATCAGATATAAGTTTCAACCAAAGGAGCCTTAATGCTGGCTATAAATTAGTTAAATTGACCTGGTATTCCCAAAAGACATTCGGAGAACCTAGGTTGGAACTTCTGGAATGGTGGCTACATTAAGACAAATTGGTTCAAGAGTAAACCATGAAACATCTTATTTGGGTAAACTTGTTAACCTTAAGTCTGTACGGACAGTTCGACCATACCATCAGATTGGAACCTGGTGCTGCTAGTCCCATAGCTTCCTTAGATGCCTTATCATGGATGCAAGGAGAATGGGTAGGCAAGGGATTAGGAGGTGATTGTGAGGAGGTTTGGTCCTCCCCTAGGAGCGGTAGTATGCTGGGTACTTTCAGGTTTATGCAAGAAAACAAGCTGGTGTTTTCAGAGTTTATGGAAATACTGGAAACCGATGGATCTCTCTTATTAAGACTCAAGCATTTCGGAAGCGATTTTGTTGGTTGGGAGGAAAAGGATAAGCATGTAGAGTTTAAACTAGTAAAAGTAACCGATGATGCCTTTTATTTTGATGGACTCACCTACAAGAAAATTGGTGAAAATGACCTTGAGGTTTATGTAATTGTGGGCTCTGATGATAACCCAAATGAGGCTAAGTTTTCTTACAGTAGGGTTCCATAAAAATAAGTCTGTAATATAATCGTTATATTTTAACTCCTCTGACATTAAACAGTAGACTATGAATTGGAAAATAATTGCAGGATCAGTGTTCTTAATCGCGCTGGTTTTCTTCCTTTTCTTCAGAAGTAAGAGCAGTACCGTTGCTACCGAACTGGTGGTAAAACCTCAATATGGCACATTTCAGATTGATATTGTGACCACCGGTGAACTGGAGGCAAAAAGCTCTGTTGACGTATTGGGCCCTGCTGGTTTACGCAGCATTCGTATTTATCAGATCAACATTGATGATATTGTACCTGAGGGATCACTGGTAAAAAAGGATGACTACATAGCAACTTTGGATAACTCTCAGCTTATAGAAACCCTAAAAAACGAACAGAATGATCTGGAGGAGAGTCTGTCAAAATACACACAGGTAAAGCTGGATACTGCCCTGGAGTTGCGTGCGGCCAGAGACGAGTTAGTAAATTTGGAATATGCAGTAGAGGAAAAGAAACTTATATTGGAGCAGTCAACCTATGAACCACCCGCAACCGTAAAGCAGGCAAATATTGATTTAGAGAAGGCCCAAAGGGAGTTAAGCCAGGCAAGAAGCAACTACCTGTTAAAGTATGATAAAGCAGTAGCCCAAATGCAGGAAGCCACCGCCGAATTGGCTGACGATCAGAACCGACTGGATTTCCTAAATCGCATTATGAAGCAACTTCGAATCGTGGCTCCTGAAGACGGCATGGTGATTTATGCCAGGGACTGGAATGGAAAGAAAAAGACCACTGGTACCCAGATAAATACCTGGCAACCAATAGTAGCTACCCTACCAGATCTTAGCACCATGGTTTCCAAAACCTATGTAAACGAAGTGGACATCCGAAAAGTGAAAGGTGGTCAGCACGTTAATATTGGTTTGGATGCATTTCCTGAAAAAAAACTTGAAGGTACAGTGATCAACGTAGCTAATGTCGGTGAACAAAAACCGAATTCAGACTCTAAGGTATTTGAGGTCACCATTGAGATCCATGACTCAGATACTACTTTGCGTCCTGCCATGACCACCAGTAATAATATTGTGGCTCAGGTAATTGAAGACGCCATTTTTGTACCACTCGAAAGCATCTTTAACCAAGGAGACAGCATTACTTATGTCATCAAGAAGAACCGCATTGGTTATACCAAGCAACAGGTAATTGCTGGGCCTTCCAATGACAACCAAATCGTTATCGAACAGGGTGTGGCTCAAGATGACCAGCTTTTATTGTCATATCCGGCAGAGTTAGAAGATAAGGAAATCACGGTGTTGACGGCCGGTCCTTAGTTCAGATATCGATGCGAGCCAGACTCCTTGCCAATTTTAACATCGCTTTAGAAGCCATACTTTCCAATGTGATCCGATCCATGTTGACTGGCCTAGGTATCATTTTTGGGGTAGCAGCTGTTATTGCCATGCTGGCCATAGGTAATGGCGCCCAGCAGGAGATTCTGGAGCAGATCAAATTAGTTGGAGTTAACAATATAGTGATCACACCTATAGTGGAACAGGTTGAGGAAGAGGTTTCGGAAGAGTCATTGGTTTTAAGGGAACCACAGTTTTCTCCTGGATTGACCCTGCTTGACTCCCGAAGTATGGTGGATATAATACCGGGTATTGATAGGGTCAGCCCTGAAATAATTATGGAAACCTTTCTTATCAAGGACGGTATTAGGAGGTCAGCCAAACTGGTAGGCGTCGATTCCACTTATTTTGATATGACTAGTTTTCAGTTTGCTGCCGGTAGAAATTTTAGCCAAGGACAGTTAGAACGGGGTGATCCGGTTTGCATTATAGGTCGAGGAATACAAACCCGGTTTTTCAGCCAGGAAAATCCTATTGGGAAAAGAATAAAGTGTGGCCAACATTGGCTTAAAATAATTGGGGTGTTGGAGCAACGATTAATAAGTGATCAGAGTATGAAGAACCTGGGGATCCGAGACTATAATATGGATGTCTACACCCCCCTGAATACCATGTTAATTAGGTATAAGAACCGTTCCAGGTTGACCAGTGCCATAATTCAACGAGCAAACAGCAATAATCGCAATCAGGAGCAAGAGAATACAGCACCGATAAACTATCACCAGTTAGACCGGCTGGTGATCCAGGTAACGGATACTGATCAATTAGCGGCAACCGCGGAGATAATGGCAAGAATGTTGGAGCGCAGACACTATGGTGTGGTGGACTATGAAATAACCATACCGGAATTATTGCTAAAGCAACAACAAAGAACAAAACGGATCTTCAATATAGTACTGGGGGCTATTGCCGCTATATCTCTGTTGGTAGGGGGTATTGGAATTATGAATATTATGCTGGCCTCGGTCATGGAGCGGATAAGGGAAATTGGTTTGCGGTTGGCTATTGGGGCAGAGAAGAAAGATATAGTACTACAGTTCCTGTGTGAGGCCATGTTGATCAGCGTATCAGGAGGCTTTGCAGGAGTTTTCTTGGGATGGATATTGGCCATTATTGTAGCCGAAGTCGCTGATATCCCCACTACTGTTTCGATATTTTCAATTATGTTGTCGTTTGGTGTTGCTGCTGGTGTAGGTTTGATTTTTGGGATCACTCCGGCCCGTAGAGCTGCTGAACAAGACCCTATAGCCTCACTGCGTTATGAATAATTACAAGTTGGTTCTGCTCCTGGGAGTATTGATGATTTTCAATTTCTTATTACCTGCCCAGGACCAGGTATTAACATTGGACCAGGCAGTACGCATGGCAAGAGACCAATCGCAATCTTCGATATTAGCAGAAACCAGGAAGGAGAATCGATACTGGAGATGGCGTACTTTTAGGTCGGATTTCCTGCCCAGCCTAAGTATGTCAGGTACATTGCCGGACTTTAACCGGTCTTTTACCCCAGTGACCCAACCCGATGGTACCACAGAGTTCCAGCCAGTAGCGGTGAATAACTCCGATGTGATGTTGGCGTTAAGTCAGAATATCGGCCTGACCGGAGGTACGGTGTTTGCCAGTTCCATGGTAAACCGATTTGATGACTTTGATAATGACGTAACTCGATTCAGCGGTAGCCCCTTTTTTATTGGAATATCTCAACCACTTTTCGGGTTTAATCAACTTAAATGGGACAAGCAAATTGAGCCCTTGCGTTATGAGGAATCATTGAAAAGTTATGTAGAGGAACTGGAGCTAATATCCATACAGACAGCCGATCGATTTTTCGAGATGTTGCTGGCACAGATCACCCTGGAAATTGCCAATAAGAACGTCGCCAGTAATGATACTATTCTTAAAATCGGTCAGGGGAGGTATGGTTTGGGTAAAATAGCGGAGAATGAGCTGCTACAACTGGAATTGAATTTGTTAAACTCAAATCAACAGGTAGCGCAGTCCTCACTGGATCTTGAAACGGCGCGATTACGTTTAACTACCTATATCGGACTCATGGGAGCACAGGATTTTTACCTGGACATTCCAGATGAATTTCCTGATTTCATTATTGATGAGACAGTGGCGCTGAGTGAGGCCCGAAGGAATAGACAGGATGCCGTTTCATTTAAACGACAGTTGTTGGAAGCACAGCGGGATGTTGCGGAGGCACGAGGCAACAACGGACTTAATGCTAATCTATTTGCCACATTTGGATTGACCAACCGGGGTGATGATCTGGGTGCGGTATATACGAATCCAGAAGACCAGCAACAGGTGAGGCTGGGATTCGATATTCCAATATTGGATTGGGGAAAGCAGAAGTCAATTGTGAAGACTGCAGAGGCCAACCAAAAATTGGTTTCATATACGGTAGCCCAGGAGGAGGTTAATTTTGACCAGGAAGTATCTACTTTGGTTAGACAGTTTGAAGTACTACGTCAACGACTGACCGTATCAAAAAAGGCCGACGAGATTGGGGAACGAAAATATGATATTTCCAAAAATCGCTACCTCATTGGCAAAATCAGTATTACCGATTTGAACCTGGCTTTGCAAGATAAGGACAGGGCCAAGAGAGACTACATAGAGGCTTTAAGGGATTTCTGGACCGCATACTACCAGATCCGCCGACTCACCCTCTATGATTTCGAACGTAATGAATCTCTGTATATCACAGCACCAAAAGAGTAGATTGCAGGATTTAAGATTTTTTGATTAAATGCTGGTCAATCTAGTTCTTTGGTTAGGTATTACAATGGTAATTTTCCCTTTTGGAATTGTCATTGCAACACTATATGATCTACCATTAAACAAACTAACATTTATCGAACTTTTATTGTTGGGATTGCTTCCCATAACATTGCTTTCTACTGCATCTGCTTTCTTAATTCCAATAAATCTTGAGTTCTTTGCTATTGCAGCATCCTTCTCACTGTCGGTTTCATGGTATTACCGGCGCATATGTTTTGAAAAGGTAATGGAACTAGTGAGCCAGTGGCTCAAACTCTCCTTTTTGTGTAAAACCTGCTTGGGGTTATTCTTGTTATTTACCGGAATCCAAGCTTCGATGCCGACTAATATTCCTGATCAAGGGCATTACTATTTACAAACAATAAAATGGGCCGGTAATTATGGTATTCCATCTAATGTAGTGCAGTTTGGGATGCAATACGGACAATTTTCGTCGTGGCATATTTTACAAGCGGTATTTAATTTTTCTGCCATTCTTGGGAATAGATTGAATGCTGTAAACGGATGGCTACTGGTGATGTTTATAGTGTTTATTGTAGAAAAATACCAATCCAATCAATCTAAGGGGGTTCCCCTATTTTGCTTGATTTCGGTTTTTTGTTCAGCAGGATTCCAATTCTTTGTTACCGCACCCTCACCAGATCTGCCAATTATTTTACTGACAATTATAGTGTTTTACTATCACCTGTTTGAGGGGGAGAGCACCACCACCTTCAAAATAATTTGTATGCTTTCGTTAGCGGCTTTGACATATAAAATAACCTCATTTTTTCTCTTCTTTTTACTTCCGTTTTATAGCAAAGCAGTTATTATGAAATGTAAATGGCTATCACTACCAGCTATAGTGGTAGCTCTTCTGATAGTAAGTAAAAGCATGGTAACTGCTGGTACACCTATATTTCCTTTCGACATTGATGTAATTAATGAGAGTTCATCGTCATTAATTTCAAGAATTATTAAAGACGGAAAGGATGAAATCTGGAGTTTGACTGCTGTTAACGCGGATCTGAGCCTATTGGACTTAGAATTACAAGAAAAGATAAATATGTGGTTATTTCAGTTAGGATATAAGAGTTTTATAAACTTACTCTGGATAGGAGGGATTATCCTTGCAGGGTTTTTTTCCATGATTTTAAAAAGTAAGGTTTTATTCCAGGTTTTTATTATCTCCTTCGTACACTTCATCCTACTTTGGCTCACGGCACCAAATTATAGGTTTGCAATTCCTCTCATCATAATCTGTTATTGTGTATTGCTTATAAACTCAGGGATCAATTTGTATTTTGGACGAAGAGTAGTATATCTTACCCTCCTTCTTTCTGGAGTATGGATAACACCAATCTCAGGGATGGTATTGAATCTGTCCCAAAATGGCATAGTGAGCAGAGATTATCCGGTTAGGTGGGAGTACTTAATTATGCCAACCAAGCAATTTGTTTCTAAAGAGTATGAGTTAGCCATATTTAATGGAGAGAAAGTGTACTTGCCGCCGAACTATTTTTATTGTTGGGATGGTCCTATACCTTGCGTGATGAGGTATCACTATGAAAAATACCATAACTTTGGTCACTAATCTTTACCGCATTGACAGTTTGTAGGCAACTACCCTGTTGTCGAAAAAAGTGGGTACAAATAGTAGTTGCTGCTCCCTAATGTAATCAATATCAGCGGCGTTGATTTCCTGGTCCCGAGTATCCAGCAATTGCGTACTGGTCCAGTCCGCGGATATATAGAATATTTCTCCCTTCCAGCTTGATCCCAGATAATCACCATTGCCCACAGGAACAATGCCATCACCATGACCCAATTCACCTACCAAGTCAGTGATCGTACCTGATTCTAGGTCGATAGATTTCAACATACTGCTATTACTGGTGAGCATCAACAAACGCTCAGGCTCCCAGAATAGTCCATTGGGTCGACCGAAATCTTCCGACATGACCTCAGATATGGTGCCATCCCTGAGCTCAAATACTTTGTTGCTATCCGATCCCGAAATGAATACCGAACCACTGCCAATGGTGATGTCATTAAGTGTGGGGGTTCCTTCCACAGGATAGCGCGCTTTTATACTCCCGGAGGCGATGTCAATCTCCACCACTTCGTCAATATCCGCCACAAAAAGTGATCCGTTCAATACTCCCATACCCTTAGGCCCATGAAGTCCTTCTACCCAGTGTAGGTCGGTGACGATTCCTTGCAGGTCCATGCGGGATATAAACCCGTTGCCGTCCTTTTCCCAGGGGTTCATATTCACATTGGCAACGTATATCACATCTCGTTTGGGGTCATATAGCACCGACTCTGGTGTACGTAGTGAGGTATCTGATGCCCATACCAAAGACAAACTTGGCGAAGGAGGATCATCCATAATGGTACCTGTCTCTGACTGCTGTTCTGATGTTTGGTTTTTTGAACAAGCAAAGAAAACAAACAGGGTTACAAGAAAAGTAATGGCTCTCATGGCTAGTGCGGTTTATAGGTATATGGGAAAGATATAAAATCATCAGTTTGGATGTTTCAGAAACGCTTATTTTTTTGAGGTTGAAAATAAACTCCATGGTTAGGACTTTGATCTTGCTAGCATTAGGCTTGGTGGCCTGCGTCCCCACTGCCAATCAGGCTCCGGCCTTGCCCAATGTAATCATCATTTTAGCGGATGATTTAGGATATGGAGATCTGGGATGCTACAATGCCCAATCGTTAATACCCACTTCAAATCTGGACCAATTGGCCACTGAAGGGATCAGGTTTACCAACGCCTATTGTCCGGTCTCCGTTTGTTCCCCCACACGGTATGCGTTGATGACCGGAACTTACCCCTGGAGAAGCTGGAAGAAAACAGGTGTAATGCGAAATTATGAACGTTCTATGATTCGCCCTGAACAACTCACCTTACCAGAATTGTTGAAAGATGCTGGTTATCATACCAGTGGCTTCGGCAAATGGCACCTGGGAACTGTTTTTCCCACAACCTCAGGAGCACCACCAGGCGGGTTTGAAAAATTTTATGCCACAGACAATGGAGCTAATATCGATTTTACCAAGATGGTCTCTGATGGTCCACTTGATCACGGTTTTGACCAGTGGCTAGGCTTTAGTTGTGCCAGTGAATGTTGGATTGTAGAAAACCGAAACATAGTGGGGTGGCTGGATCACCAGCTATACACCACAGAAGCAGCTGCTAAACCGGAGCACCTATTTAATATGTCGCTACAGGCCTACCTGGGCTTCATCACAGATAAGTCTATTGAATATCTAATTGATCGGTCTAAAAATGGTAAGCCCTTTTTTCTTTACTATGCACCATACGTACCTCATATTCCACTTTCCGTAGAGGAAGATTATGTGGGGTCCACCGGCGCTGGATTATATGGGGATTATGTATATCAAT
>JANQPK010000407.1 GCA_028289505.1 Cyclobacteriaceae bacterium | reverse complement strand
GATCGTCAGTAAGGTGATCCTCGCTGCCCAGGCGCGTCACGCTGCTCGAAAGGCGCGTGAAATGGTTCAGAGAAAGAATGTACTAACTGGAACCGGCCTCCCAGGCAAACTGGCTGATTGCTCAGATTCTGATCCAGCGGTATGCGAATTGTACCTGGTTGAGGGTGATTCTGCCGGGGGCTCAGCAAAACTGGGCAGGGACCGAAATTTCCAGGCTATTCTGCCATTAAGGGGAAAAATACTAAATGTTGAAAAGGCTCAAGAGCACAGGATTTACGAGAATGAAGAAATCAAAAACATGATAACCGCTCTCGGTGTGAGTTTTGGCACGGAAGAGGATGAAAAAGCCCTGAATACCACAAAACTGCGATATCATAAAATTATCATTATGACGGACGCTGATGTAGATGGTAGTCACATTCGTACCCTGATCCTCACTTTCTTTTTTCGTTACATGCATAAGTTGATTGAAAGTGGGTATTTATATATTGCCTTACCCCCACTTTATCTATTAAAAAGAGGTAAGAAGGAAAGATATTGCTGGACTGAGGAGGAAAGAGAACGAATCACCAAGGAGTTGGCTCCAGATGGTAAAGAGGAGTCAGTGACCTTACAGAGATACAAAGGGCTGGGGGAAATGAATCCCGACCAACTTTGGACCACCACTATGGATCCTGAAACCAGGAGTCTTAAGAAGGTGACTATTGAATCTGCTGCGGAGGCTGATCATCTGTTTTCCATGCTGATGGGTGATGAAGTAGCACCAAGAAGAGAATTTATAGAAAAGAATGCCAAGTATGCCAATGTAGATATTTAGAAGTTGATAGATGCTGGTTCAAGATAAAAACGTATCGAAATTTTTTGGGGGCTCATTTAAAGCCAACTCATTTATTGAGAAGAGTGACTACGTAAGCCGCGATCTTAGTTGGCTCAATTTCAATAACAGGGTCTTGGACCAGGCTAAAAATGAAAGGCGTACCATTTTTGAGCGCTTGAAGTTTATGGCCATAACAGCATCAAATCTGGATGAGTTCTTTATGATACGGGTAGGTTCTCTGTATAACTATCTGGACTATGGAAGAAGAAGAGTAGATTATTCAGGACTAAGAGAAGTTCCTTTCCGAGAGAAACTGCTAAAGGAGAGTAAGGCGTTTTTTCAGAGCGTAAACGATTATTATGTAGACCATTTAAAGCCACTCTTCGAATCAAGTGGATTTAGTATCAGGAAGGTTGACGAACTCACCGAAGACCAAGAAAACCGGGTTCGCAAGTATTTTGAAAAGACCATCTATCCCATGCTAACCCCGATGGCGTATGATTCCTATCATACGTTTCCCGTACTGATGAACAACGTGTTGATCTATGGTGTGGTTACCAAAAGTCCTGGAGATATGATCTCCGTGGGAAAGAAGGAAAAGTTCAATCGCAAGATTTCCTTCGTACAAATTCCTCCCAACCTCCCTAAGTTCTATGAGCTGGAAGCAGACGACCAAATCATATTCATACCTATTGAGGAAATCGTAGGCAAATACATCGACCGATTATTCCGGAATGTCACTATTCAGGATGCTTGTTTGTTCAGACTAACCCGTAATGGTGACTTTTCAGTAGAAGAGAGCGATGATATTGAAGCTAATTTTCTGGAAGAAATGAAGCGTAAGCTTAAAACCAGACGCACTGGTAGAGCGGTTAGGGTTGAGATGTCAGCAAATAGTAACAAGTGGGTATTGAACCTCTTAAAAGATCGATGGGACCTGGATGAGTTCAATGTCTTTTGGGTGCCGAAAAATAGCTTATTCGATTTTACCAGACTTTGGCAGATAGTGGGGCATCGGGCTTTTTCAGATCAAATTCCCGCTCCTCATGAGCAGGTGAATCCGCTTAGTTTGACTCAGGTCAGCAACATTGATATTTTTGAGGTGCTTAAAAATAAAGATGTGCTGTTGCATCATCCTTACAATAGCATTGAACCTTTGATACATCTGATTGAAAAGGCGGCAGAGGATCCGGATGTGCTATTGATCAAACTTACGGTCTACCGATTGGCAAAGAATTCCAGAATTGTGGAGGCACTTCACAAAGCAGCTGAAAATGGTAAACACGTCTCGGTGCTGTTTGAAGTCAAAGCTCGATTCGACGAAGAGAATAACATGCAGCAAGCACAACATTTACAGAAAGCTGGTTGCTTTGTGATTTACGGTATTAGTAGATACAAGACCCACACCAAATTGTTACTGATTGTGCGCAAACAGGGACAACAAATAACCAGTTATGTGCACATGGGCAGTGGTAACTACAACGAGGATACCTCCAAGCTGTATTCAGACATCGGTATTATGAGTACCAATGAGGTCTATGCTCAGGACGTATCAGAGTTTTTCAATGTAATTACCGGACATTCAAGCCCTAAATCGTACAAGAGGCTAATTACTGCTCCCACTGAAATGAGGCAGAAGCTTATAGAACTTCTGGAAATAGAGAGTAAAAATGCAAGAAGTGGGATGCCCAGTGGGGTGGTAATCAAGATCAATTCGCTGCAGGATAAAGAAGTTATAGATGCATTGTATGCGGCTTCTCAGCATGGAGTTCCGATTAAATTAATTGTAAGAGGCATTTGCTGCTTAAGACCTGGGCGCATAGGATTAAGTGATAATATTGAGGTATACTCCATAGTTGGAGACTATCTGGAGCATTCTCGGATATATTATTTTCATAACAACAATGATCCAAAGGTATATGGTGGCAGTGCTGATATTATGGTAAGAAGTTTTGATCGAAGACTGGAGTCGCTGTTTCTTATTACTGATGAAAAACTAAAACAAGAGGCTATCAATATTTTGGTTTATAGTCTCAAAGACAATTGTAACTCCTACACCATGTTGGAAGATGGACGTTACACTGTAAAAAAAGCTAATGGAGCTCCAACCTTTAATATCCACCACGAATTCTTCAAAGTGACCCAGACTGAAGTACAAAACGCCAAATTGTTCTAGCAAATCATGGATTTATATTATTTGCTGGGTTTTTTTAGCAAAATTGTTGTTAACTTAGTCAGAACTTATCAAGAAAGATTGAGGGTCTGGGCCCTATGATGTCTTAGCAACCTGTCCAAACCTCTAGGATGTGGTGCTAACTCCCACTGCGAGAGCAGAGCAGATGAGTACCTACCCGTGCCTTTCTGGATAAGTAAAATCAGGATCCATGAAAGGAAACATTCAAAAGTTGCTTGACCAGAATATTCTGTTGCTAGATGGTGCCATGGGCACTAGCATACAGGCTTATGGTCTTAGTGAGGCTGACTATTGTGGTCACCGATTTAAGGATCACCCCAGTGACTTATTCGGTAATAATGATTTATTGTCAATCACTCGACCCGATATTATCAGCGAAATCCACCGCAGTTTTCTGGAGGCTGGAGCGGATATCCTTGAAACCAATACTTTTAACGCCAACAGTATTTCTCAGGCTGACTATCAGGCCTCCCATTTGGTGCCTGAAATCAATCTGGAAGCAGCGCGGCTCGCTAAGGAAGTTGCTACAGAATATACCGCTAAAAACCCTGCTAAACCAAGGCTGGTAGCGGGTTCTCTTGGCCCCACAAACCGTACCGCCTCTATCTCACCTGATGTCAATAATCCTGGTTATCGCAGTGTTTCATTTGACGACCTGGTTACTTGCTATGGAGAACAAGCTGAATCTCTGATTCGGGGAGGTGTCGATATACTCCTATTGGAAACTATATTTGATACCCTGAATGCAAAGGCAGCCTTATTTGCCATTCAGAGTATTCCGGAAGCAAAAGATATCCCATTGATGGTATCGGCCACAATAACAGATGCCAGCGGTCGTACCTTATCAGGTCAAACCACCGAGGCCTTTATAATATCAGTTGCACATGCCCCCATTACCAGTATTGGATTAAACTGTGCCCTAGGTGCCGCACAACTACGTCCGTATCTTCAAATACTTGCGGAAAAAGCTCCTTTTTTTGTCAGTGTCCACCCCAACGCAGGTCTGCCTAATGAGTTTGGCGGTTACGATCAAACCCCTGATGAGATGGCGGCTCAGATTGAAACCTTTTTACAAGAAGGTTTGGTCAACATTGTGGGAGGTTGTTGTGGTACCACTCCAGCACATATTGAAAAAATGTCCGAGCTAATTAAGAAATATTCACCGCGGCCAATTGGAGCATTAGTATGAAGCAAAAGACTACGACTTCTTACCTTCAACTAAGCGGATTGGAGCCTCTGGTAGTCTCCCCAGAAGTGAACTTTGTCAATATCGGGGAGCGTACTAACGTAACTGGTTCCAGGCGTTTTCTAAGATTGATCAAGGAGGAATCCTATGAGGAAGCACTGTCGGTGGCTCTGGATCAAGTAAGGGGGGGAGCCCAAATTCTGGATGTCAATATGGATGAAGCCATGATTGATGGTAAACAGGCTATGGTTACCTATCTAAACCTAGTTGCATCTGAGCCTGAAATTTCCAGAATTCCCATCATGATTGACTCTTCGAAATGGGAGATCATTGAGGCAGGATTGAAATGCCTACAAGGAAAGGGAGTTGTTAACTCAATCAGCTTAAAAGAGGGAGAACAAGTTTTTCTACAGCATGCTGCTAAGATCAAAGCATATGGAGCAGCAGTAGTGGTGATGGCATTCGATGAACAAGGTCAGGCCGACAACTACGAAAGGAGAATTGAAATTTGCGAGCGGTCATACCGCTTATTACTGGAGAAAGTCGACTTCAACCCTCAGGATATAATTTTTGATCCCAATATATTCCCAGTGGCAACTGGAATTGAAGAGCATCGCAAGAATGCGGTAGATTATTTTCGCGCTACGCAATGGATCCGTGAAAATCTACCAGGAGCACAAGTGAGTGGCGGTGTCAGCAACGTTTCATTTTCGTTCAGGGGAAACAACCGGGTAAGAGAGGCCATGCATTCAGCATTTCTTTACCATGCCATTCAGCACGGCATGAATATGGGAATCGTCAATCCCACCATGCTGGAGGTTTATGATGATATTCCCAAAGATCTACTGGAGCGAGTGGAGGACGTTCTGTTGGACAGGAGAGATGACGCTACTGAAAGACTTTTAGAATTTGCCGAACAGTTCAAGAATGAAGTAACTCGCATCGTAGATAAGCAGGAGTGGCGAGATGATCCCGTTGAGGATAGGCTATCACATGCCCTGATTAAAGGGATCATTGATTTTGTGGAATCCGATACCGCAGAGGCTCTGGAACAGTACCAACAGCCGCTAAAGGTAATTGAAGGACCTCTGATGGATGGGATGAACATTGTAGGAGATCTTTTTGGGTCAGGGAAAATGTTTTTACCACAGGTAGTAAAAAGTGCCAGGGTAATGAAAAAGGCCGTGGCCTATTTGGAACCATTTATGGAAGCGGAGAGGCAGAAGAGTGTACAGCGGAACATTTGTAAGGTGTTATTGGCTACCGTCAAAGGGGACGTGCACGACATAGGAAAGAATATCGTGGGAGTAGTTCTGGCTTGCAATGGCTATGAAATCATAGATATGGGTGTTATGGTGCCTGCTGAGAAAATTCTGGAGACTGCTAAAAAGGAACAGGTTGATATCATAGGCTTGAGTGGTTTGATCACTCCTTCACTAGATGAAATGGTCCATGTAGCTAAGGAAATGGAAAGGCTTGAGATGAAGACTCCACTATTAATAGGCGGTGCTACCACTAGCAGGCTACATACTGCGGTAAAAATTGATCCGGAATATACAGGTACGGTGATGCATGTGTTGGATGCAAGTCGTAGCGTCCC
>JANQPK010000396.1 GCA_028289505.1 Cyclobacteriaceae bacterium | reverse complement strand
GAAAAACTGTTGGATAGTTGGATCATAATCGTGACCAAAGAAGGAGGAGCGATATTGGGTATCCACTCCAAGCTGAAATTCCAGGTTATCACTAAAAATGTCATTGCGATATGATATTTGGGTATTGATCAGCAATTCCGGTATTCTAAATACGTCTGCTGCATCACCAGTAACAGTGGCATAAATCGCTTGAGCATTAATTTCAAATCTGTTCAGGAATCTCCAGTTCAGCATTATCTCCGGGGATAGGATCTGCGCCGCACCCGAGGCTTGTTCCGGGAGTTTTTCCTGATTGAAATAAATATGATCATTTACATTGGTAATAGTAATTCTGGGATAGAACTGGAACTTCTCTGTTTCTAGCTTCAGTCTTCCTTCCAGCACATCGGCTGCAGGGCTTGAAAAATTAAGATGCCATTCACGGTGGTTTCCAAAGTAGTCAAGGTGCAAAAATGAAGGGTCATATTGGACTCGCGTATATGAAGCCTCCAGGAAGCTATTGGAAAAACTCCCTTTCAATTTATAACTACCGCCATCTTGGATCTCTCCATTAAATTGGAGTGTCTGGCTACCCAGTACATATCGAAGATTACTACCAAGATAATACTCGTTAACAAACCCCTCTGACGGCAAATATTTGGGTACATACTGAATGTTTCTCTGGGTTAGGTAAAAATTATAGAATATCCCGCGGTGTTTACCTTTTATTCCTACCTCATTTCTCAGTGTTTCAAACGAAGATGCGTCGGAGGTTTCCGTTTCACTAATTAGGAACTGATCAAAAAAAGGTCCATCGCTGGCGAGGTTAGGGTCTTCGAATTTAATCTCCTGCGGACTATAGTCCAGTTGGTGATAGACTTGAAACAATTCATCAATTTGAAACTGGTGGTAAAGGTGTACATTACTGCGTTTGTCTTCACTAGTGGCACTATTCAACCAAACATTAGCACTATCACTGAGAAACAGGTTGTCCAGAGATCCACTGGGTAAAGGCATGACCCCACCTGACTCAAATTGCTGGTGCCTCATCCGTGAGTAATTGACCAGCAATAGGTACTTCCCCGGATTCCACTTGGCGTAGATATCATAGATGGTAGCCAGCACATTGTGGTCACCTCTGCTCTGCAGTTCTCCCACCTGCTTGTCTGAGGTAATCCTCTTAAAATCAAATCCTACATTGAATACTGTACTATCACTTCTACTAAAAGAAACATCCACTAGACTTCGCCCATTACCGCCAAAGTTTACACTCAACCGAGAATAAGGCGATCTGGTATCGTAATACCGTATATCCCGCGGATCTATAGCATAATGGTCAAAGGATCCGAATCCAGAGGTTCTACCGATAATTTCTGGAACTTGATAATAAAGCGGTCGCATGGCAGTTCCGATGTTTCCCAAATCCTGCATGGTATTATTGGTCTTGCTTAGAAAGCTATGCCGGTGCTTGTTATCAATTAAGGTATCCACTGAATACTCCACCGGGTCATCAAATTTTATATGATCTTCTGTGGTGTAGGAGGTTGACTCAGGTCCAAATACCTGTTTGGTAGAGTCATCCAGAATCTGACCCCGGAGCGGCACCCACTTCAAAATCATAAAAAACATAAGCACTATGAATACCCTCACTTTTCTATTTGGTTTAATATCAAGTGATTAAACCTTTGCTCACCTTCAACGAATTTGCATTCAATCGGGATGTAGTATACCTGCATTGTTTGCAATTCCTTTTGATGGGGAATCAATCTTACCATGTCCTTTTCGGTAGTTAGTACGATGGGAGCGTTATCGGAATACTTTTGCAATCTTTTACGAATTATCTCGAAATCCTTTGGTTGGTAATTGTGGTGATCCTTATATGACAGGTGATCTAACAACTGGTAACGATTACCAACGTACTCCACTAGGCTTTCAGCTTTGGCTATTCCGGTTAATAACACCACAGGTGGTTGATCCAATAACACCTTCCCGTCAGTAAAACTTCTTGGTGATTGATACTCTATGGTGGTAAAGAACACCGGGAGATCACAGTACCCTCCAATCATTTCTTCATAGTACTTGCGATCATCTACGCTGATGGTTGCCGGACACTTAGTTACCACCACCACATCTGCCCTGCTCACGCTACTCCTTGCTTCTCTTAACATACCAGATGGGAACAGGTAATCCTTAAAAAAAGGATTTTGATAATCGGTTACTAATACACTCACCTGTGGATTGACTGCTCTGTGTTGAAAGGCATCGTCCAAGATGATTAAATCAACCTCTGGCTTTTCCAATAGAATATTTGGTATGGCCAGTGCTCTGGATTCCCCAACTGCCACGGTAACTTCAGGAGAAAACTTGCGGAATATTTGTAAGGGTTCATCTCCTATATCGTTGGTATTATGAGTTGAGGTTGCTAACTTAAACCCAGAAGAAGACCTACCATAACCCCGGCTTAACACGGCCAGGTGGTAGTTCGGCTGAAGCATCCGAATCAAATATTCCACCATTGGGGTCTTCCCGTTACCTCCCATGCTTAAATTGCCTACCGAAACCACCATAGTCTGGAACTGGAAGGATTTTTTGTAACCTATATCGTATAAGTGATTTCTAAATCTCATCACCAGGTTGTACAGCATACCAAAAGGAAACAGTAAAACCCTAAACAACGGATTCATCGGGAATAATTAAGTGGTGACTTGCAAACAATTCCAATTGAGTTAACTTAGCGCAAAGACCTCCTTCTACCGAAAAAACGTTGGCAAATTCCCACAATTATGGTGAAAATAAAAGATATCACCCACTATTTGGAGCAATTTGCTCCTCTCAGTTACCAGGAATCTTATGATAACTGCGGCCTTCTTACAGGAGACGAAAACTGGGAAACAAAAGGAGCCCTTATTACCCTTGACTGTACCGAGCAGGTAATCGAGGAGGCCGTATCTTCTGGGTGTAACTTGGTAATTGCACATCATCCCATTTGGTTTCAACCCCTCAGAAAGCTTAATGGCAGAACTTATGTAGAGCGAACCATCATCAAAGCCATCAAGCAAGATGTGGCCATATACGCCATCCATACCAACCTCGACAACGTTTTGGGTGGAGTAAACAGCAAACTGGGGGAAAAACTGGGTCTGGACCAGCTCGAAGTTTTGTCACCAAAGTCGTCAAAGCTAATGAAGTTAGTAACCTTCAGTCCCAGTAGCAATACGGACGAAGTATTAAGGGCACTTCACCAAGTGGGAGCAGGTTCTATAGGGAATTATCAGGATTGTGCATTTCTTACCGCAGGCACTGGCACTTTCAGACCCAATGACCATGCCAACCCCCACATTGGGGAAGCCCACAAGTTAGAAAAAGTCGCAGAAGATAGAATAGAAGTGATACTGCCTTGTCACTTGCAAGGCAAGGTCTTGAATGCACTGAAAAGTGCTCACCCCTACGAAGAAGTAGCCTACTACTTTCAGCAGCTGGAAAATACCAACCAGCAGGTGGGCTCAGGGATGATTGGATGGTTAAAAGAACCCCAATCCCCAGAGCAGTTCTTACAACACCTGAAAGACCGTGTGGGAATCCCTTTCTTACGTCATACTGATTTGAGCAACCAAAACATACAAAAAGTAGCCATCTGCGGTGGTGCTGGAAGCTTTCTCATTGGAGAGGCCAAGAAAGCTTCTTGTGACGCATTGGTCACGGCTGACTTAAAATATCACGATTTTTTTGAAGCTGAACAAAGTATTCTACTGGTCGACATTGGTCATTACGAAAGCGAGGTAGCTACAAAAGAGCTTTTAAGCGAAATATTAAGCAAAAAATTTCCTACATTTGCATCTCGTTTATCGAATACCGACACAAATCCTATCAGATATTTCTAAATAAATGGAAAGCACTGTAGCTCAGAAACTCGAAGCACTTCTAAAACTACAAACAATCGACTCCAAGCTAGACTCCCTAAAAAAGGTCCGCGGAGCTCTACCTGAAGAGGTCATGGATCTTGAAGACGAGTTGGCTGGATACCAAACCAGGATTGATAAGTTCAACCAGGAGTTGGACGATTTAAACCAGGAGATAGCCAACCGGAAGGAGGCCATTAAAGCTAGTGAGGCATTGATCAAGAAATACGAGGAGCAGCAAATGAATGTTCGCAACAACCGCGAATATGATGCTATTACCAAGGAAATGGAGTTGCAGAGCCTGGAGATCCAAATATCGGAGAAGAAAATCAAGGAAGCTGGTGGGAAAATTGATGCGAAAAACGAGGAAATAGAGGAGACAAAATCCTTGATGGATGAACGAGCCAAGGATCTTGAAACCAAAAAACAAGAACTAGAAGTCATCACTTCAGAAAGCGAAGATGAAGAAAAGTCCTTGCTCAAAGCCAGGGAAAAAGCGGGTAAAGGTATTGAAGACAGGCTATTACTTGGCTACAACAAAATTCGCAACAATGCCCTGAATGGTCTGGCAGTAGTCAAAGTAATGCGAGGAGCCTGTGGCGGTTGCTTTAATGTAGTTCCCCCACAACGTCAGGTCGACATCAAGGAAAAGAAAAAAATTATCGTCTGTGAGCATTGCGGTAGAATCCTGGCCGATGTGGAAGCAGTAGTAGTGGAGGAAAAACCGAAGCGAAAAACCACCCGCAGAAAGACAGCTGCCAAGAAATCTTAGCTAATTTTAGAAACTCAGATGGGATATGCAGTTAGCCTTATCCAGGCGAAACTGTTGCCCTGTGTAGGTGATCTGGTACAAACCAGTATTATGGTGTGGGAACAGATTCATATGCTTTAAAGGGTATTTCAGCAAAAGACAAAGAAAAATCCGGATTGCACGACCATGCATGCAAATTAATATGGTTTTCTCGTGTGCGTTGGTCATGATATGATCCAGTGATTCCTGTTGTCGAATTTGAACCTGGTCCGGACTCTCACCCCCAGCAATATTTAGATGGGTGTTACCTAAGCTCCATTGGGTGGTTATTTCCTGATATTCCTGATGATCTTTTTCATCGAAAGGCTTTCCTTCTTTTGAGCCCCAGTGTATTTCATCCAGACCTGGGAGTGCCCAATGATCTATCCCATCTTCGATAAATCCGGATACCGTTTCCTTGGTACGTCGGAGACTTGAAGTATAAACCTTATCAAAAGGAACAGACCGATAATGATCATAAAAACTAGCCGCCTGCTGGAGTCCTTCTTCATTCAAAGATGAGTCTACTCCGCGTCCTTGCACGATTCCCATGCGATTGAAATCGGTCTGCCCGTGCCTGATCAAATATATCTTTTTCGTTTTCAGAATTGTATCTATTTTTGTCACCGCGCAAAAATAGTACAAAACCATATTATATGCCCACTGGCAGACCCAGCCTAAAGGAACTTAACGCATTTAATTCCAACACACTTTGTGAAAGCCTTGGTATTGAGTTTACGGAGCTAAGCGACGACTATATCAAAGCAAAAATGCCGGTTGATCACAGAACGGTACAGCCTTTCAGGATTCTGCATGGAGGAGCCAGTGTGGCCTTGGCAGAAACATTGGGTAGCGTAGGCGCGTTAATGACTGTAGGATCAGAGAAAATAGTAGTTGGTGTAGAGATCAATGCCAACCACCTGAAAAGCGTCTCTGAGGGTTTTGTACATGGAACTGCAAGACCCGTTCGTGTTGGAAATACTGTGCAAGTCTGGAACATTAAAATTGTGGATGACCATGAGAACTTGGTCTGTGTGAGTAGACTGACGGTACTGGTAAAAGAAAAATAGACTGAATGATCCATAGTCACAGTAGTACGGCTAACCTAGATCTGGAACCTTTTTCCGATCATGAGATCATCTCCAGCTGGTTTCGTTTGGCCTGCAAAAACCGTATGTCAGTAGCGCTGTGGAAGTTACCTGGCAGTTATCAAAAACATTTAGTGATCGACTTCAGGGCTAAAATTCCTACTGGAAGAGTGGAGTTGGAAGAAGCCAGCGCTGGCTTCCTGGTGGCACCTTTTTACAATCCCGAACGGTCAAAGGAGGTACTAATAAAATCTGATATCTACTACTGTACAGAGCTGAAGCAAATAACTCTTTTTGATGGCTTAGAAACCAAAGATCAGGATACCATCCTAGATCTATTTTTAAAAGAGCTATCCAACAACGGACAGAAACCCCAGTACTATCACCAAGAAAAAAATACAACCAGCACTACCCGGGATGAATACCTGGAAATGGTAAAAAATGCAGTTAGTGGAATTGAGCAGGCAGAATTTCAAAAAGTGGTTCCAGCTGCGCTTCGTCAAATTGCCCTGACTGAGGATTTCAGCTGTCTTAAGACTTTTGACAAACTCTGTAGCAGCTATCCTGCGGCTTTTGTTTCGCTAGTGAGCACCCCGGAAATTGGAACCTGGATGGGTGCTTCACCAGAAACTATTATTAAAGTAGAAAGATCAACAATCTTTACGACTGTAGCAGTGGCCGGAACTCAGGCCTACCATCCGGGAATGGCTTTACAAGAAGTGGCCTGGAGGCAAAAGGAGATTGAGGAGCAGGCGTTGGTCAGCAGGTATATCATCAACTGTTTCAAGAAAATAAGATTGCGTGAGTTTGAAGAGGCTGGTCCTAAAACCGTGATTGCTGGTAATCTGCTCCACTTAAAAACCACTTATACCGTGGATATGGAAGACACAAAGTTTCCACTATTGGGTAGTGTGATGTTAGATTTACTGCATCCAACCTCAGCGGTGTGCGGTATGCCAAAGGCACCCGCTGCCGCCTTTATTAATCAATTCGAGGGTTTTGACCGAGAATTGTTCAGTGGGTATCTGGGCCCTGTAAACATTAATAATGGCACGCATCTCTATGTGAATTTAAGATGTATGCAGATCCAGCAGAGAGCTGCATTACTTTATGCAGGTGCTGGGATAACCGAAGATTCCATTCCAGAAAGAGAATGGATGGAAACCCAACTCAAATGTGATACATTGCTGGAGATAATGGATCAATAAAGTAAGATTTTGAGCGTTTCACAGCCTATCTTGGACCTTGCAGAAATATGTGCACAACATGGTGTGAGGCATGTATTAATATCTCCTGGCTCCCGTAACGCCCCTTTAGCCCTATCATTTAGCCGACACCCAGAAATCACTACCAAAATGGTTAGTGACGAACGAAGTGCTGGATACATCGGTTTAGGTATGGCACAAGGCCTTAAAGAACCAATTGTTCTGCTCTGTACTTCCGGAACGGCAGCTTTAAACTATGGCCCCGCTATCGCGGAAGCATTTTATCAAAAGGTACCGCTGTTGATTTTTACCGCAGACCGTCCTCCAGAGTGGATCGATCAAAATGATGGGCAGTCTATCCGACAACGTAATTTATTTCAAAATCACGTAAAGCATAGCTATGGATTGCCTGTTTCGCTGCAACACCCTGATGAGGTTTGGCAACTGCATAGAACCATCAATCAAGCCATCAATACTTGTATCTCTGATCAAGCAGGTCCAGTACATATCAATGCCCCATTTCGCGAGCCGTTTTATCCCAGGTCCGGTCAACCTTGGGAATACCGCAAAGATGTTTCGCTGGTGAATATTCAACATTCAAAGTCAGAGCTTGAAACCAGTGATTGGGGAAAATTGGTCAAACAATGGTCTGAGGCTACCAACATTCTGGTAGTTGGAGGCCAGTATCCAAAATCAGAAGCACTAATCTCTGCCCTGGAAGCATTACAACAGCACTGCAAAGTTCCGATTTTGGGGGATATCACTTCAAACCTTCACCGTGGGAAAGGGGTTATTAAACATGTTGAACTTATCCTGGGACAGGATGATGCTTTTTTAGACTCTTTAAAACCTGATCTTTTGTTAACATTTGGGGGTGCGCATATTTCAAAGAATTTGAAACGATTTTTGCGCAGGCATTCGCCTGATCAGCACTGGCATGTCCAAGAATCTGGATACCCGCCGGATACATTTAAAAGTTTATCAGCTGTCATTCCCATGGATCCGGCTGAATTCATCCAACAATTGACTGCCCGAACTTCCCCCTCAGATGATGAAAAATGGAGTCAAACTTGGAAGGATCAAGAGGCTTCAGTGACTTCCTGGATTGATGAATTTCTGCGTAAGCAAGATTTCAATGAGCTAGCAGCGGTTCAACAGGTACTAGATATTTGCCCGGAGGCACATCTGCATTTATCTAATAGTAGCCCTGTACGATGGTCAGACTTAATTGGTGGTAAATCTCAAATCACTGAGATTTCCTCCAACCGCGGAACTAGTGGAATTGACGGTTGCACCAGTTCTGCCTTGGGTCAC
This sequence comes from Cyclobacteriaceae bacterium, assembly GCA_028289505.1. Lineage (GTDB taxonomy): Bacteria > Bacteroidota > Bacteroidia > Cytophagales > Cyclobacteriaceae > SZUA-3. The sequence continues at coordinate 6,550 of JANQPK010000396.1, read as the reverse complement.
GCACTAGTCAATCAACGGCTAAATCTTCTGATTACCGGAGATATGGCATTCTTCTATGATCGCAACGCGTTTTGGCACCAATTGTCAGTGCCTAATTTGAAGATTGTACTTTTGAATAATCATGGAGGTGGTATTTTCAGATTGATCGACGGGCCAAAAGACCAGCCAGAGCTTGAGAGATTGTTCGTAACCCAACAATCCTTATCCGCAAAAAATACCTGTAAGGACTTCAATATAAAATACCTTTATTGTAACCACAGAAATGAGCTGAAAACCAGGTTAACTGAGCTATTTGAACCAAATGACCATATCAGTCTTCTGGAAATTGAGTTTTCCAACAACATGTCAGAAATTTATCAAGAACTTAAAACAAGCTTAAAACAGAACCATGTCTAAAGTAAAATGGGAAAAAATAAAAGACTTTGAGGATATTCTATTTGAATACCATCAGGGAATCGCCAAGATCACCATAAATCGACCTAGGGTCTATAACGCCTTCAGACCAGAAACCAATATCGAGATGATTGAGGCTATGGACATTTGCCGAGAACGTACCGACGTCCGGGTAATTGTATTAACCGGAACCGGTGACAAAGCTTTTTGCAGCGGAGGTGACCAGAACGTTAAAGGAAAAGGGGGCTACGTGGGAGAAGATGGAGTACCCAGATTGAATGTCCTGGATCTCCATAAACGCATTAGGTCTATGCCAAAACCAGTAATTGCTATGGTAAACGGCTATGCAATTGGAGGAGGACATGTGTTACACGTGGTGTGTGATCTCACCATTGCTTCAGACAATGCTATTTTCGGGCAAACAGGTCCTAAAGTGGGAAGTTTTGACGCTGGATTCGGCTCCAGTTATTTGGCCAGACATGTAGGCCAGAAAAAAGCCAGGGAGATCTGGTTCCTGTGTGAGCAATACTCGGCGGCAGAAGCAGAAAAAATGGGCCTGGTCAACACAGTGGTTCCTCTTAAGGATCTGGAGGACACCACCATAAAGTGGTGTGAAACCATTATGAAACGGAGTCCCCTGGCGGTAAGGATGATCAAGCGGGGACTTAATGCCGAGTTAGACGGCCAATCAGGATTGATGGAATTTGCCGGAGATGCCACATTGATGTACTATCTTATGGAAGAAGCTCAGGAAGGTAAGAACGCTTTTCTAGAGAAACGAGACCCCGATTTCGATAAGTTTCCCAGATTTCCGTGAGTGGGATCCACTTCCAGCAAAATTTCATTTCATATCAGGAGATACTGACTACAGATTTCTCCAACAAAGACTACTGGGGTCGTACCCTGGAGTTCTGCAAAGAATACCTTTCGGGTAAAGCTACTTTTCCAGTGGTGACTTCTGGAAGTACCGGCCCACCTAAACAGATAACCCTAAGTAGGACCCAATTGCAGGCCAGTGCTAATAAAACCATACAAGTACTGGGGTTGAAGTCAAACTATAATGCGCTGGTTTGTATATCGGTGGATCACATTGGAGGCAAGATGATGCTGGTAAGGGGGATGGAGCTGGGCATGGACCTCTATCTACAGCAGCCAAGTACAGAAGTAAAACATCGAAAATTACCGAAAATAGACTTCATAGCTCTGGTTCCTGTACAATTAAAAAACTTGGTAGAGTCGGAGCTTGGCGGAGACTTTTTGACGAATTGTAAGGTTACTATTGTTGGAGGAGCCCGTCTGGACACTTTAATAGAGCAGAATTTGGACCGCTATCCAAATCCCATATACCATACTTTTGGTATGACTGAAACGGCTTCGCATTTCGCTCTAAGACTATTGAATGGCCCCAATAAACAACAGCATTACCAGATCTTACCGGGTATTCAGATGTCGCTGGATAAACGCGGGTGTCTTGCAGTAAAAGGTGATATAACTAACAATAAATTATTGATAACCAATGATCTAGTTTCAATTATTGACAATAATACATTCGAGTGGTTAGGTCGTAAAGATCAGGTGATTAATACCGGTGGCTATAAGGTACACCCAGAACTATTACAGAGTAGTATTCAGCGAATATTGGATTCTAGTAACATAAAAGTAAAACACCTGGTAACGGATTTACCACACCCTAAATGGGGACAACAAGTAGTACTGCTGTTAGAAAGTCAACCGTTGTCCAAAACTTTGGAACAGAATCTACAGACTCAGCTCAAGCAACATCTAAAGGCTCATGAAGTCCCAAAGCAAGTTAAGTACCTGGATGCTTTCCCCAGAACTGATTCGGGTAAAGTTGATGTTCTTCAAATCAAGAAACTGCTGAACTGACCACAATTCAGCAATTCTTCGTTAAATTAAAGGTCAATCAATGCTGTTTTGAAACACCTGAGCCACCTTATTATGATAATGCTGCTCGCTTGCAGCAAAGGACCCTCTCCGGCACTCACCCCCCAGGAACAACTACAAACATTTGAAATTGATCCTAGTTACCGCATTCAAATCGTGGCTCATGATCCCATGATTCAGGACCCTATCGTTATCCGGTTTGATGAGGATGGAAACATGTGGGTGGTGGAAATGAGAGGCTTTATGCCTGACATCGATGGCATTGGAGAGGATGAACCGGTGGGTAGGGTATCGGTACTGTTCGATCTCGATCATGATGGTCAAATGGATAGCTCAACGGTTTTTGTTGACAGCCTGATATTACCCAGAGCCCTGGCAATAGTCGAAGGGGGTGCCCTGATAGCAGAGGATGCCACCCTGTGGTACTTCCAAGATACGGATGGTGACTTGCAAGCAGACAAACGGGAATTAGTAGATCCAGAGTATGGCAAGAAAGGAGTAGTAGAGCATTCAGCCAATGGTTTATGGCTTGGAATGGACAACTGGATCTACAATGCTAAGTCGAGATTCAGGTACCGTCGTTTAGATGGTGAATGGGTCAAGCAAGAAACCGAATTTCGCGGTCAATGGGGAATCTGCCACGACAATTTGGGAAGACTATATTACAACTACAATTGGTCACAACTCCATACGGACCTGGTACCTCCCAATTATCTCTCCCGCAATCAAAACCACCAGCCAAGCTCGGGAATAGACTATTCCATGTCGCTAGATAGGCGGGTGTTTCCCATTAGGAGCAACACGGCCATCAACAGAGGCTATGTGGAAGGAACACTAAACCCTGATGGAAGTATTATTGAATTTGCCTCAGCCTGCGCACCCTTGATCTACAGAGGAAATTTGCTAGGAGCAGAAGTTGAGGGAAATGCCTTTGTTTGCGAGCCGACAGGGAATCTGGTAAAACGAAATCTGATAACGCGAAACGACTTGAATCCTAGTGCCACCAATGCCTACCCCAAAAAGGAGTTTCTAGCTTCAACTGATGAAAGATTCAGACCAGTAGGGCTGGAAATTGGTCCGGATGGAGCCCTCTACATTGTAGATATGTACCGGGGTATTGTTCAGCATGGACCTTATATGTCTCCATATCTAAGGGAAGTGACCCTAAAGCGAAAATTAGACCAACCTATTAACCTGGGTCGGATTTGGAAAGTCATCCCCGAAAACAGTACTGAATACACTGCTCCTATTAAGCTTTCACAACTTTCATCACTACAGTTAATAGAGTTTCTTGGTCACCAAAATGGCTGGTATCGCGATATGGCACAAAGGTTACTGGTTGAACAATCGGACACCAGTATTATCAGTCACCTTAAGGAACTGGTATTTAGCCAAATTGATCCCATCACCAAGTTGCATACTCTTTGGACCTTGGAGGGACTGCAATACTGGGATTTAGATTTCTATCGTAAAGCCCTTAACGACCAGAGCCAGGAGGTTAAGGCCACGGTGTTAAGAATCATGGAAAAAGAGGTATCCGGAAATCCTGAAAAGCAGATCGTTTTGCAGCAACTTCTGGTAGACACTTCTCTGCAATTGCCCAACCTGCAAGTAGCCCTATCGGCCGGAAGCTTAAGAGGTACAGTCAAACACGATCTTTTACTAGAAGTTCTATCACGACATCCCAATTCTCCTATATATCGGGACGCCGTGATCAGCAGTCTGCATCAAGAAGAGTATCAGTTCCTAACCAGTTTATTAGCCCACCCCGATTGGCAGAAGCCATCACCAGAAAAAGAAATAACCATTGAACAATTGACCACCGCTACTGCTAATAAGCAGCATCCAGGGGAGCTTTCACAACTATTAGCATGGCTCGATGGAGATCAATTGGATTGGAAGCAGACTGCTATGTTAAATGGGCTTTCGTTTCACAATTTACCTGCCGATTCCTCTACGGTAAGCTTAGATCACCCACCCAATATCTTTACCAGACAGACTACGCAAAAGGCCAATAGCAGAGCGATTTCCAGGGTATCCGGGCTTTTTACCTGGCCAGGGAAACCACAAAGTTCATCGAAAAAAGTTACTACCAAGCATTTTGAAATAGATCCTTCTTTTCTTTCGCGCGGCAGAAACCTATACCTGACTGTGTGCGCAAGTTGCCATGGAAATAACGGTGAAGGGATGCAGCGCTTTGCTCCTCCCCTGCTCCAATCAGAATGGGTCTTGGGAGATGAAGAGCGGCTCTCAAAGATTCTGCTTCATGGAATCGAAGGGGCATTAGAAGTAAACGGGAAAATTTACGATACCCCGGAAATATTACCTGCAATGCCAGCCTTCGCTACCACACCTCCGGAAGACCTTGCGGCAATTATGACCTACATCCGCCAATCGTGGGGACACAATGCCGCTCCGGTAAAACCGGGAACTGTGGGCAACGTTCGGGTATTAAGTCAGGGAAAAGTTACTCCCTGGACCCAAGAGGAATTGAGGAATGAGGAATAAGGAATGTTTAATATTGAATGTTGAATATCGTATATTGAACAACCAACCATGAAGGATAGCCACAAGTCGTACAGATCAAGACGTGAGTTTATCAAACAAAGCACAGCAATAACTGCCTGTTTAGGAGTTTTTCCTCACTCCGCTTTCTCGGCGCCAAACGAGGTTAAAAAATCTACCATGGGGGTAGCCGGTCCCAGTTATGCCATTAGATGGCGATCAGGTGATGCCAGTAAAGAAGTACCTGGCTTTGACAATGCCTTACAGATGTTACGGCATTGTGAGTCCATTGGTGCTGGGGGGGTGCAGGTCGGTTCCGGAAAATGGACCATAGATTTTACTGGAAAGGTTCGTGACTTCAGGGAAAAAAAAGAACTATATCTGGAAGGATCCATTAAACTTCCACAGAGTGATAATGATATTGATCGGTTTAGTAAGGAGGCTAAATATAGTATGGAGGCCGGAGCTACCATACTGCGAACTGCCTGTCTAAGCGGCCGCAGGTACGAAAACTTCGATAGCAGGCAGGCTTATGATGATTTTAAGCAGCATGCTATAAAATCAGTTCATCGAGCCCTACCGATACTTGAAAAGTATAAACTTAAACTGGCTATTGAGAATCATAAAGACTGGAGGGTATCGGAACTTCTGGCTATGATTGAGTATTTCGACAGTGAATGGGTGGGTATCAATCTGGATACCGGTAACAATATCTCATTCCTGGAAGATCCCATGCATGTGATTGAGTCATTAGCCCCTTACGCTTTTACGACGCATCTAAAGGATATGGCGGTTAAGGATTATCAAGATGGATTTTTACTTTCAGAAGTACCCTTAGGCACGGGTCAACTTGACCTAAAGAAAATGGTCAGCGTTTGTCTTACCCATAATCCTGAAATCAAGTTTAATCTGGAAATGATTACCCGGAATCCACTAAAAGTGCCCTGTTTTACGGATAAGTATTGGGCTACTTTTGAGAAACTTCCGGCCTTTGAAATGATAAGTGCTGTCAAGTGGGTAAGAGACCATCAATCACCAACGGCATTGCCATCAATAGATGGGTTGAGCGATGAACAAAAGCTCTTATTCGAAGAGCAAAATATCACGGATTCATTAGCATATGCCACTAAAGAACTTAAACTTATACCGTAAGAAACATGAGTGAAGAATTACCTGGAATAAAACTGTTTGATTTGTCGGATCGAACCGCCATCATTACCGGGGGGTCAAAAGGATTGGGATTAGCCATGGGGGCTGGCCTTGCCTCTGCCGGTTGCAACCTGGTTTTGGTAAGTAGAAATCAAGAAGAGGGGAAAGCAACAGCAGAAGCATTGGAAGCAGAATATGGGGTAAAAGCACAGGCCATTGGCGCTGATGTTACCAACCCCGATCAAATGGAGTCTATGGCTGCCACAGTTTACCAGCAAAATGGCCGTATCGATATTTTAATTAATAGTGCTGGGATCAATATCCGTGGAAGTATCGAAGAACTTAGCTATGAAGATTTTCAAAAGGTCATGGCTGTAAATGTGGATGGTAGCTGGCTGGCGTCAAAAGCGGTTGTACCGTTCATGAAAAAAGCAGGTAGCGGAAAGATCATCAACATAGCCAGTACCTTGGGGGTGGTAGGTCTGGCCAACCGTACCCCTTACACTTCCAGCAAGGGAGCTATAGTACAGATGACCAGGGCATTGGGTTTGGAGCTAGCCATGGATAAGATCAACGTCAATGCTATTTGTCCTGGTCC
>JANQPK010000391.1 GCA_028289505.1 Cyclobacteriaceae bacterium | reverse complement strand
AGACCAGGGCTACTATACAAAAAATTGTTTTCAACACTATTTTTAACTGAGTCTGTTATAAAGCAACTTATTGATGATTATGTAAGTTTGTCTAGACCTATTACAAAGACGTAAAATTACCATGATTTGGTAAGTTTCCACAATTCTATGAGTTTATCCATCGACCAACTTTATTCTCTTTACCGTCAGTGTTCAGGAGTCTCCACAGATACACGCAAGATCTCTTCCAATGCACTATTTGTTGCCTTGAAAGGCCCCAATTTCAATGCCAATCAGTTTGCAGCTGAGGCTTTAAGCAAAGGTGCGAAATATGCCCTGGTGGATGACAACGCTTATGCGGATGGTGATCGGGTTTTCCTGGTTAACGACGGGTTGGAGACCTTGCAGGATTTGGCCAGGTATCATCGCTGTGAATTAAAAATCCCAGTAATTGGAATTACCGGTTCCAATGGTAAAACCACTACCAAGGAATTAATTCATCAAGTGCTAAGCACTACTTATAAGACTTTTGCTACCCAGGGAAACTTGAACAATCATATAGGGGTTCCATTGTCGGTGCTGTCTATCCAGCCTGAAACAGAGATGGCAGTAATTGAAATGGGAGCCAACCATGTTGGAGAAATAGCAGCCTTATGTACAATCTCCCAGCCATCGCATGGATTAATCACCAACATAGGGCGTGCCCATATTGAAGGATTTGGGGGAATTGATGGGATAATAAGAGGTAAGAGTGAACTCTATCAACACCTTTTGAAGCACAACGGGGTGGTGTTTATCAATTCCAACGATAAACATCTATACAATATGGCCAAGCGATTTGAGCAACCATTCCTTTATCCGGGTAAAGGCGAGTACCTCCATATTGAGTTTACGGGATCTGATCCATTCATGAATTTTATTGGTGAAAGTGGCGAAGAAGTTCGTACCCAAATGATTGGTGATTATAACTTTTACAATGCCGCCGCCGCTCTTTGCGTTGGAAAGTTCTTCGGAATACCGGCTACATTGGCTGAAAAAGCTGTGGCAGCATATATACCCAGCAACAATCGGTCACAGGTTATCGAAAAGGGAAGTAACACCATTATACTAGACGCTTACAATGCTAATCCCAGTTCTATGAAGGTAGCCTTGGAAAGCTTGTTGAAAATGGCCAGCTCTAAAAAGGGGGTAATTTTGGGTGACATGCTGGAGCTTGGTGAAGAGTCAAAATCTGCGCATGGCGATATTGTTTCAAAAACTCAGGGGATAGAACATGTTTTACTTTGTGGCCCCCTGATAGGTCAGGCATTGGAATCCAACCCCAGTGCCATTCACTTTCCTGATAAGTCCGGTCTGATCTCATTCCTAAAGAATAATCCCATGAACCACACTACTATTTTGATTAAGGCATCTCGCAGCATTGGGTTAGAAGAGGTAGTAGATTTTTTGTAATTGTACCCATGGCAGAATTGCAACCGAATTTCATATCAGTTCGTTTACCTTTTATGCATCGATATGTTTTGAGTGGTCTAATGTGGTTATCAATCCTACCGGCTTTAGGCCAACAGGTAGAAGCTGACAGGAAGGATCCGCAGAATATTAAAATTGACCCGCAAAATACCGATTGTCACCAACTGCCAGAATCTTTCGAGCAAACATCAGAAGCATTGACGGCCATTGGTGCTACCAGATTTTATTATGATGAAAGTATTCGAACTACCCGGAAAAGCGGATTGATGCAGGCGCGGTTTGTATCCTGCGACTTCAAGAAAGGATTTCTCATTGTTCGTTTCGATGGAGTTGATCAGGTATTTCCAGCAGTTGAGTTAGAGGTCTGGGAACAGTTTCAAGCGACCGCTGATATTGATGGATATTACCTGAATAAAATTCGAAGTATGCCTATGATTGACTAGTTATGAGCGATGTAAAAGAGATACTAAAGTTTTTAAATAAGCTGAGGAAAAACAATTCCAGAGAATGGATGCAGGATCACAAGAAGGAATACCTGAAGCAGAAACAAGCCTTTAGTGATTTAGTACAACACACCATTAATGGACTGGCTAGTTCCGATCAACATTTGCAGGGCCTGGAACCCAAGGACTGTATATTCAGGATCAATAGAGATATTAGATTCTCAAAGGATAAGACGTTGTATAAGACTCATTTCGGGGCCTATATGGCCCAGGGTGGTAGAAAATCCATGCTTCCCGGTTATTACTTACATCTGGAACCTGGTAACAAATCCATGCTGGCCTCCGGATTGTACAGACCACCAGGTAGTCTTTTATCAAAAGTAAGACAAGAAATTGACTATAATGGCGATGATCTGGTTTCAATAGTTGAGCAGAAATCATGGGTAAATATATTCGGTGATCTCCAAGGCGAGAGACTTACCAGGGCACCAAAAGGCTATGCCATCGATCACCCTCTGATTAAATACCTTCAACTAAAGAGTTATTTGGCAGTTCGACCATTAAAGGATTCGGAAACTACCTCCAGTAGTTTTTCGAAGGATTTGGTGCAGGTATTCAAACAGATGAAACCATTGGTCGATTACCTGAATACAGCTATCAGTTGAATCTGACCCAAGTGCTTTTTGCCAGGTAATCGAATTTTTTAGGAGTTTTCATTGCACTTAATTTGAGAAAGCTATGGATGATTGTTCATTCAAAACTTCTCAAATATGAAGCCTTATTTAGTAGTAACTATTTTTTGTGTTTGCCTGGCAGTTTCAGCTCAGGCTCAAGACCAGTCTTATACCCCTAATGCTCGACAAGCTATCCAAAAATCAAGGATGCAGCAGCCGCAGTATTTCGAATTGACAAAAGATTCATTTGAAGAAAAGCAGCCTGCGTTGCAATCAGTATCTGACTCTGAATCAGTTAATTTCCAGCTGGAGCGTACTGCAGATATTGACGCACCCAAGAGAAGGGGCAAAAAGAGCTCTGAATCTAGTTTTGCTAAGCTAGCTGCAATCAGTAGAACGCGATAGCAACATTTTCTTTTAAACCTTTTTGCCATTCTGGTGTCAAAGGGACATCAGAACAAAAAAAGGATTATGAAGAAGATAACAATAATAACGGCAATATTAACCTGGGGCATGTTTACTGCAGTAAGTGCTCAGGATTTTTCAAGCACAGCCACAGTTAGGGCGAGTAAACGGCAGGTGAATCAGCAAGCAAGAATTGCACATGGTACTGCTACAGGTCAACTTACCAGAGCTGAAAGGAAAGCGCTGAAAGCAGAACAACGACATATTCGCAGAGTAAAACGCCGTGCCAAAGCAGACGGCGTGGTAACGGGGGAGGAAAAGTTGAGAATAAATAGAAAGCAACGACGTGCAAATCGTCATATTCATCGTCAAAAGAATGACGCACAAACACGGTATTAATTAGGCTTAGGTTGTTGATGTAGTTAAGCGGAGAGGATAGTACCTCTTCGCTTTTTTTACGGAACGGGAGATCGCTTTCCCAGGGTACTATCCGGTTCATCAAACTCAAAATAATCATCCTCATCCAGTTCCTGCGTTTGTGTATCGGTACCTTTATTCTGAACCGCTTGACGAAATTCCCACTTCTCTTCTCTTAGATCTTGTTTGATCTTATTTTTAACCGCGTCTTTATCGTACACTACCTGATACTCTTGGGTGGTACCTACGATTTTTAAGAATATATTAGTACTTAACCCATCATCCTCCACAGCGCCGAAATATTCATCTTTATCCTTTTGGGACCTTTTGATAGGAACTTTCAGTCGGTAATGGATATCCTGATCAAAGGTGTGGGTCCCATTGACGGTAATGGTAGTTAGGTTGGATTGTACCAACATATTGGGGAGAAATATTTCTCGGTCTTTGATAGTGATACTATTCTTCAGATCAGCGAACTCTAAATGTTTTAAATCCTGACTATCCAGATAGGGTGACAGCTTTTGCAGGGGTTCGAAATTATTCAATTGACCGTTTTCTATAACAAGACCGGCATCAACTACCAAGTCTGGCGATTTAAATCTGAGGTAGTTGTCAAAGGCCATATAAG
>JANQPK010000383.1 GCA_028289505.1 Cyclobacteriaceae bacterium | reverse complement strand
CTGCCAGTCCAGGTTTCTTAGTTCGGCATCCTTTTCCAATTCAGCGGGACTGAAATTATTGATAAGCTTCCGGTCAGGATAGGCTTTCTTAAAACTTGGCATTTGCGGAGGATTGTAACCTTCAAATTGACTTTTCAAACCAAAAGCGGTAACATCTACCCCCTTTACCGGTTTACCATCGGAATCGGTTACAGATACCAGGACATCGTGACTTTGGCCAGGATACACCAGTGATGGGATGTTGGAGGTAATGTCCAGTTTCGATTGGTCAAGCGAAATTCTGTAGTTTTCATCATAGGACTCCCCTGCCCACAGGTATTGAATGGCCAAAAAATAATCTTTGTCAGTAGTGGGAGCTAAACTCAGATCCCAATCCACACCGGTGCCTTTCTGGATTTCGCTATTTTTCCGATAGAGAAAATACCGCACTTGGAGGTTTCGAGGGTTGGACAGTCGAATCTTAATGGAGTCGGTATCTCGGTTGGCGTATATGTCGACCAGGCTAGACTCTTTATTGATTGGGATGGTTTCGATCAAAGAGGCCGTTTCTACTTTGTACTGTGCTACTAAAGGATTTAACCAAATTGAGCCGGGTAAATCAAGCATAATGGTATCTATCCCCTGGTTTGAAGGATTTAGACCTATAATCTGGCCTTTCTCCTGAATGGAAGAATCTCCAGACCAAATGGATAGTTTGAGCGTGTCCCCCACTACCTGGTGCATTATCTGCTTTTCTTCAATGATACGGTGAAATTTTTCTACTTCTCGATGCACCTCAAAATCAGCAGTCTGAAACTCAGCTACCAATTCATATTCAACATCTGCCTCTGGAAAAATCTCTGGCGGAATATGCATTACAGTTTCGCCTGTTGGTTCCAGTTCCTGGGCCAGCTCCCATAATTTGTCTGGCAGATAAAGCGTATCCGTGATAAGTTGATTAACCACCACAGGATAGACGGTAAGCTTAACCGAGGCATCCTGAAGATTGAGGTCATTTGCATCAGTCCCCTTCATGGTGGCTTTCAGGGAATCGTCCCGGGATATTTCCTGAGAAGTAACTTCAAGTGTGAAACGGGCCTCATCCAGTTGGTAATCTTCATAATCAAAACGCCCACGTATCAGCTCTTCATCATTGTTTACCAGGAAAATCCTGATTTCAGAATCTAGTTTCAGCCCAAGACTGTCATGTAGCACAAACTGGGTTTCAAAAAAACCAGCACGATATGGCGTAATGGTGTTGATTTTTTTCGAATTGCTGGAACTGAACCAGTAATCAGGCCCTACCCAGAGTTCGATATCATCTTTTAGCAGTTTTTCTTTATGGTTCATTACATAAGCCTTCAACCTGACGGTATCACTGGGTCTGTATTTAGGCTTATTGAATGCCAAAAACCCATCATGATCCTGGTTCTTGTTGCAATAATAGTCATCAAAAATACAGGCAGTACCCCTGATGAAACCTTGTGGTTCACCCCATTTAATTGAGCGGACTATATCCATAAACGGTTTTGATATGTAGTAGAATAATCCCCTGGGGTATTTATGCTTGACTGACAGATACAGATCGTATGGCGATCTGATGATCAAGGCCACCGGTTTGGTTATGTATTTGAGTGGAACCGAATAAACTATTGAATTGAAGGATCTTCTGAACTTGGAATAGTTAATTTCTCGATCTAACCGAAAATATGACGTAGTGCCTTGATATTCAACAGATAAAATACCGTCCTTGTTGTTCTTCCTAAGCCGGTATGACTTCGTGATGTGGTCATAACTTACGTTTTTTGATCTTAGTTTGACTATGGCATCAGCGACTTCGGCTCCTGACAGGTTCAATACCAACAGGTTTAAATCCGCCCCATTATTCAAAATGCGAATTTCAATATTGGAAACGGATACCAGTTCCATTTCAAGATCATTCCGGACTGCCTTAACCTTGAGATAGTTCCCAAAGGATAAATCACCAGGTAGTAAACTGTCGGTTGGATACTGATAGGCCAGTTCCTGAAAATAGCTGTCATCAACACTTTTGATCCCCTTCTCTAATATCTGCCTGGTCTGTAGCGTTGAAATTTTATACAAGTAAGTCAGATAGCTTGACCGGCGGCTCTCAGCAGGAGACACCTGACCCTCTGAAATGAGGGTTGCCATAAACATAAGAGGGAATAATAATCTCCTCATAATGACAAGGATAGGATTTGCCAGTATTAAGTAATATACCTAATTGTGTAAAAAAAATTTAATCTATGGGGTATTCAAGTGTCAGCAGAAAAGTTTTTCCAGATAAAAATCATAAGTTTCTAATGTGAAGAATTATCTCATATTACTCGTACTGGGGTGTTTGGCGATATCATGCAGCCAAAACGGCAATTACGACCTGCAATCAATTGAAGACTCGGACTGGTTCCCTTTTACTCCTGAAAACTCCTTTGAACAGGGTGTAATAGGAATGAAAGATTGGTTGGATGCTCCCGCAGGCAAACACGGATTTTTACAGATGAATGACGACAATCTGAGGTTTGAAGATGGTACCGGGATCAAGCTCTGGGGTACTAACATTTGCAGTAAGCTGCCTTACTCCGATAAGCAAACTGCAGATGACTTCACTGCTATGCTTTCAAAGTTCGGTATGAATGCGGTTCGATTTCACAAGTTCTCCTGGTATGCCTATGATGGGGATGAGTCTACAAAGTTCGACCAGGAAAAATTTAATCACTTCGATTACTTCCAGCACAAACTAAAAGAATCCGGTATATATTACGGTTGGTCTCATATTTATGGTCATCGGGTTCAACCTGGCGATAGCAGTAAGTTACTGGCCTATTCGGAGATACGGGATCTGGAATATCCATGGTCTCATCTTAACGGGTCTACCGCTAGCTTGGTTAATTTTGCTGCTGATTTACAGGACCTAAGTATTGAGTTGACCGTGGATATGCTCAATCATACCAATCCCTATACCGGCCTCAGGTATGCAGATGATCCGGCATTGGCCTTCGTGGAGTTTCAGAATGAAGACAATATCTTCTGGGGGGCTATAGAAAAATCATTAGAACAGGCACCTACCTATCGTCGATTACTATGCCAGCAGTTTTCCGAGTGGCTTATTAAGAAATACCAAACCCAGGAATCCCTGTTGCTTGCCTGGGGTGAGGGTGTTTTACCCAGAAACCAATCACTAACTGAAAAGAATATCTACCCACAACCTAATCACGGGTTGTTTAGCCATGAATATGAGATTGCGCTGGAGCAGGGTAGGCCCATGGCTACCCATATCCTAGATAAGATTGCTTTTTTATATGACACCCAGCTTAAATTCTACCGCAGATTTGAACAAGCAATTCGAGATACTGGCTACCGAGGTGTGCTGGTGGGATCCTGTTGGCAAGCGGGCTCCGGTATTTCTCATTTGTCCAATTTACATGCAGATTACGTTGTAGGTATGATCGACCGACATAATTACTTTGGCGGGGATGCTGGTGGCCATCGACTGGACACGGGTAAAGTAAAAAACAATGCCATGGTTAGGGTCCCAGGTTCCGGATTGCTGAGTGCTGGGATGCAACAGGTGGTCGATCGCCCATTTTCCTTCTCTGAATGGATGAGTTTAGTCCCTAACCAATGGACCGCGGAGGCGGCTCCCCTCATTGCTGTGTATGGTATGGGATTGCAGGGCTGGGATGCATCTTTTTCATTCGCTACAGACATACCACGCTTTTCAAAACTACTGGAATCCGAAAAACACGGGGTATACAATGCCACCAGCCCCTTACACATGGGCCTGTATCCGGCTTTAGCAAGAATGATATATCGCAGCGATATTCAGGAGGCGCCAGTATTACTCACCAGGAATGTTCATATTCCTTCGTTGAAAAAGGGGAAAGTCTCTTTTACCGAATTAGTGAATCAGGGGTATGATGAAAAAAGCTTTACCGGTACCATCCCTTCTGAGGCGCTTGCAATAGGCCGGTTTCCAATCGAGTTTTCCGAAGAGTATAAGGAAATCACTCTTCCAGATCTAACCGTATTCGTTGATAGTACGAATAGCTTGGTTGAATCAAATACTGGTGAATTGCGATGGAAATATGGTGTCGATGGTCATTTTACCATCAACACCCCATCAACCAAAGGAATAGTGGGATTCTGTCCAGAGGAACCGATTTCTCTTGGCGATTGGAAAATCAGGGTAAACCATCAGTTTGCGGTAGTTCTGATCACCAGTTTAGACAAAGACAAAACCCTAGCTGAGACTAAAAACATATTAATAACCGCGGTATCCAGAGGGAGAAATACCGGAATGCACTATGATATAACCGGAGATAATTTGCTAACAACAGGTGATCCACCGCTTTTGCTGGAACCGGTAAATGTGGAGATAGAGGTGCCTGGTAATAGATTTTTATTTGAACCTCTCGATCAGGATGGAAGATCCACCGGGCGAGTCCGACCAGTTGACAGTACAATTAATATAAATACTGCGGAAGATGAAACCATCTGGTATCGCTTGTCTAGGTCTTAATCAGGCAGGTGATAAGTAGAATTACAGTTCAACCCGAAAATCCAACAATTCAGCACGGTATTCCGCTTATCGGGGTGTTGAGCATGCCACATTTATCATACAGGGTCGTAAGTTCAAACATGATGCACGATACCTTGCTTACAATGACCAACCACATTATCGTTAATCCTCCTTCATTTCGACACGGAGCGAATACACTATCGATACACAATCTGGAGTTTAACACCTTTGCCAGATTGTTCTGGAAAAACAAAATCACATCTTTGTCTATTTATTGGACAGACGGGAGTTCATACTTTGAGACTAAACTAGAGCGACCTTGTGTACTTGAGGACCTGGCTGACTGTCCGCAGAATGATAAGATCGGTATTATTAGCGTAAAGATGAATTTGGAAGATACGGTGGAGATTGACTCAAATATGAAAGATGAGATATACTGTGTCTACTCCGACCCAATTGACAGTAAGTCTTTAGAGGATCAAATTCTAAATATTGAGGAATCCCTGTCAACCAACAAGCAACTTTTTACTAGTCAGGTGCTGTTTAGTGAAAATTTTGTAACTAGGATGCTTGACGAGTAGTATCAAAATTTCTGCCAGCCGTTAAAAACAGATTAGACGAATTTTTGCAAATCGATGTTCAATATTAAGAACAGGTACCTTTACGTTGCATTACTTGCTGGCTATTCTTTTATCAACATAAAGTTCACCGAGGGCGATGCCTTAATTACACTTCCTGTTGATAACTGGATTCTACTGCTGATTATTTGCTGGTTGGTGGTGCTGGTATGGGAAGGAAATCGGTTGATTGGTTACTGGATGGAGTCTTTCTCCGGAATCAAAACCGCAAATCGGTTGATCAGGCAGTTCCTGACTAGCATAATATTGGTGGTGGCGATTTCGCTGTTATCCGCTTTGCTGATAGAGCTATTCCTTTCAATAGATACCGGTTGGTTGGAAATAAAGCTGTTGTTGGGTTTCAATTTCAGGATCAACCTGTTTCTGCATTGTATTAATGCCATTATAGTCTATAATCGGGAGTTAAGCACCTCCCGGACGGAAGCGGAGAAGCTAAGAGTTCAAACAGCAGAAGCGCGATTCCAAGCACTGAGCAACCAAATTAAACCGCACTTTTTGTTTAACAGTTTCAACGTACTTATGGTACTAATTGAGACTAAGCCGAAAGTTGCAGTAGAGTTTCTGGAACAAATGTCTAGTGTTTATCGATATGTGCTGCGGACTCAGGATTCCAAGTTGGTCAAGCTCAATGAGGAGGTTGAGTTCTTGAATTCCTATCTATTCCTGATCAAGATGAGATTCCCAGATACCTTAAAAATCGACTTTCGGCCAGATCTTGACCATCAAGACCACTTTTTACCTCCATCCACGTTACAACTATTGTTAGAGAATGCTATCAAACACAACGAGGTTTCCAAGCAGCATCCTCTGACCATTGAACTACTGAGAGATGGCGACTGGCTGACTATCAGAAACAGCCGAAACCCAAAAAATCAAACCGAGCCATCATCAAAGGTAGGTTTGCAAAATATCACCAATAGATACGAACTGCTGGGCAGTGCGGTACCTGAAGTTATTGAGGACGATGAAACTTTTACGGTAAAGATTCCTCTATTAACTTCACCCTAGATGCAGGTTTTGATCATAGAGGATGAGCAATTAGCGGCAGACCGACTGATACATCTAATCGGTAAGACTGATCAGGAAATCCATATTTTCGGACATGTAGATACGGTACGCGACGCGGTCAGCACCCTAACAGAACATGGTGATAAAATTGACCTATTGTTTTGTGATATCCAGCTTGCCGATGGCTTAAGTTTTGAAATATTTGAGCAGATAGACTTTAGGAAACCGGTAATATTCACCACCGCTTATGACCAATACGCCATAGAGGCCTTTAAAGTAAACAGCATGAATTATTTGCTGAAACCCATTAAAGAAGAAGAGCTCAAGCGGTCTTTACGCAAGTATCACGACATATTCAGGACTTATACTACCTTCAATATTGAGCAAGTAAAGAAATTGCTTAATCAAGACCAACCAGTTCAAAACAAGAGGATACTGGTTAAGTCTGGTATTAAACTGATTCCTGTAAAGCTTAATGAAATCGCCCTATTCTTTATCCAGAATAAGAATGTTTATGCAATCAGTGCTGAGGAGGAAAGACAATATCTCATCGACCATACCCTGGATGAATTGATGAGCGACCACTTAGACCCAAATCATTTTTTTCGAATAAATAGAAAGCAGATTGTAAATGTTGAGAATATTGTTTTGATTAAACCATATTTGAATCAACGCCTTTCGCTTTCCTTGAAGGTCGCCACCGATGAAGAACTAATTGTAAGTAGAGAAAAAGTCAAAGATTTCCGAAAATGGTTCGTCAACGAATAAAATCCAAGAGGTCCACACCTTTACTCCCTCTTACAGGAGGATGTTTGCTGTTGCTGATGGTTTGTTCACCGCTGACTGTAGTTGCACAAATGAGTTCCATAGATTCGCTGCGGGCGGAGGTGCTCAAATTGGATCAGCAGGTACAAACCATAGAACTTAACATCGAGACCTCACAAAAGAAGTTCCGAAGTGGCATTTTGATTGCCACCATCGGATATTCGGTTACCATAGCTGGTGGATTGATGCTGGGCAGGGAAAATGATGAACTTGGTCAGGTTTTGTTAGTAACCGGAGGCGCTACTGGAATCTATGGTACCTATAGAATGGTAGATGCATTTCGATTTCTTTCAGGGAATAAAAAAAGATCCCGGTCCACACCACCTTGATTGATTAAAAATGATTATGAAAAACATAAAATATATTTAATATAATTTATGTTTTAAACTATGATTATCCCGTATACCAAGGTGGACATCTAACGTTTGGGTTAATCATGAAAAATTTCTTAAACCTTTTAACTTTATTGGTTTTCAGCTCTTTTTTTGTGATTGAATCTATTGCTATTGCCCCTATTAAGACTGATACCACTGAGGTAGGTAGTCTTAGTTTGTCGGATCGATGGCAGATCTACTCCGGAACTACTTTAACTGAAGAGATATTGACGGACGCCGCTCATAAGCTAGAGCGTGTACCCACGCCTATTACCCACGCAACCTACCATTTGCCTACTTTGGGATTCACGCCTAGCGACTGGGCTGATATTCCTTTATTCAAGGGAGTCAACCTGATAAATCAATCGCCATTTCTCAGCAGAGGAATCCCAGACACCTTTGGGCTTAGGCTCGGAATCTGGTAAAACCAACCCCGACCATTTCTTGTTTATCTTAGAGCTTATCTGAATTTAAGATCGCTCATGGACTACAACAAGGAAGATTATCAAATACATATCGTAGGTGCCGGGGTAAGTGGTTTGATTGCCGCTCAAGTGCTGGAATCGTATGGATACAATCCCACAATTTATGAGGCAGGTACCCGCGCAGGTGGCCGTCTGAAAACCGATATAATTAATGGTTATCAGTTGGATCATGGGTTTCAGGTAATGTTGACTGCATATCCAATGACTCAAAAATACCTGGATTATGAGCAGTTGGAATTGCAAACATTTCTACCCGGAGCTTCTATCTTTTTCAAAAACAAAAAAACAACCATTGGCGATCCCACCCGCGAAGCATCGCTATTACTCCCCACACTTATGGCAAACCTCGGCCGGTTGTCCGATAAGATTAAGATTTTTCAACTAAATCGCACACTAAAACATAAATCCCTGGATCAAATCTTTAATCAGGAGGAAAAGAGTACCATGGACTATCTGAAGGATTACGGTTTTTCGGATGAGCTCATCCGGCTATTCTTCAGACCTTTTTTTAGTGGCATATTCTTAGAACCCGAACTTCAAACCTCAAGTCGAATGTTTGAGTTCGTTTTCAAAATGTTTGGATCGGGATTGGCAGCTCTGCCCAAGGCAGGGATTGAAGCAATTGTTTCACAACTGGTGGACAAGTTGGACCGAACTACCCTCAAATTCAACACCCCTGTAAAACAAGTTGAAAATGGTAGACTGATTTTATCCAACGGTGAAGTTCATGAGAATCATTATGCTATCATCGCCACCGAAGCCAATCAACTGGTCAGAAATTTGAACTACTTGCAATCTAAATGGCATGACTGTGATTGCCTGTATTTTGAGTGTGACCAGCGTCAAATAGAAAAGGCATTAATCGGATTGGTTTCCGACCCTGAAGCCCTGATCAATAATATCTTTTATCACACCAGTTTGGGGACCGTCAATACTGCCCCTAAAGAGCTTTTATCAGTTACCGTAGTAAAACCACATAATTTTAGCCCAGATGAATTAAGGATAAAGGTCGAAAAAGACTTAGAGCGCTTTTGCGGTATTCAGCAATGTAAATTCATAAAGCACTACCCGATTAAGAAGTCACTTCCACAACTGGATGATTTGAAGCATGCAATGCTCCCCTCCCAAACCAAACTTACCGATAAGATCTATTTGGCAGGTGACCAATTGCTTAACGGTTCCCTTAATGCTGCCATGATTTCCGGTGAAACCGCAGCCATGGGAATCATTGAAAAACAAACGCGTTGAACCCGGGTTTATCTATATCATGAGCACAAGAAAAATAGCGCCTAAACCTGGACAGGAATCCGTTTGGGATTACCCCAGACCTCCAAAGCTGGAGAAGTTCAGTGGACACATCAGGATATATTTAAATAAACAGGTCATTTTGGATACAAATCAGGCATTTCGGGTGTTGGAAACCAGTCACCCACCCACCTACTACCTTCCTATTTCAGATTTTCGAACAGGAGTTTTACAACCAACAGATAGAACCTCATTTTGTGAATATAAAGGTGTGGCCAGCTATTGGGATCTGCAGGTGAACGGCAAGGTTGCTCATCAAGCCGCCTGGGGCTACCGGAATCCCAATCGGGACTACGCGGATTTGAAGCATACGGTATCAGTGTATGCTCATTTAGTAGAGGCTTGCTACT
>JANQPK010000367.1 GCA_028289505.1 Cyclobacteriaceae bacterium | reverse complement strand
ATTCCAGGAAGCTTTGGTGCACAAGGGAGGAGGTATCGGCCAGGCTGCGGGACCTGCGGGCAATAGTTATTTTGATCCCGTATTGGAGCATAACAATGTAGCCAAAAAATACCAGGGCTATTGCGATGATATTTTTACCAACGCCGCACTGGACTTTATTAAAGAATGTGGTGAACAGCCATTCTTTTTATACCTAGCTACCAATCTGCCCCATTTTCCCTTAGAAGTACCTGATTCACTGGCCGATCCTTTTCGGAAGATGGGATTACACGAAGATAATGCACGCACCTATGGCATGATGGCCAGTATTGACTATAACGTCGGTCGGGTATTGGATCTGGTGAAGACCCAGGGTATAGGGCAGCGTACTATGATCATCTTTTTGTCGGATAATGGCCCCCGTCACCGAAGAACCAAAAATGATGTGTACCCTGGTCGTTGGGTGTCCAATCTTCGCGGCACCAAGACCAGCGTATATGAGGGTGGAATTAGAGTCCCGTTTTTTGTGCGGTGGCCTGAGAAAATAGCAGCTGGTAAACAGATTACCAAAGTGGGTACAGTGATTGACATATTCCCCACCGTTTTAGATGCTGCCAATATCAATGCGGATGCTTTGCAAATTGATGGACAGTCCTTACTACCACTTTGGACTGGACATAAGAGTGAATCTAAAGACCGATACTTTTTTACTCAAATGATGGTGGGTCCCACAGTATTCAAATACATGCATTTTGCTGTCCGTGGCCCCAGGTACAAGTTGGTAAGCCCTCATGACGATCCGCACCATTTGGTCTATCAACCAACAGATGATGAGTTGAAAGAAACCCTGGCCAATCTGGAGTTGTATGATATTGAAAATGATCCCAGTGAAAGAATCAACCTGGCATCTCGACATCCTGAAATAGTGGATCAGATGCTGCTCCTGTATGAGGATTGGTATGATGAGGTGACACAGGAGCGCGATGCCAAAGGAATCCAAAGAATATACCTGGGGCACCAGCAACAGCCTCAGGTGGTACTTTCCAGGTTTGACTGGGGTGGTCCCAGGGTGATTTCGAAGAACAATCTGGGTTATTGGAGGGTACA
Organism: Cyclobacteriaceae bacterium; assembly: GCA_028289505.1. GTDB lineage: Bacteria > Bacteroidota > Bacteroidia > Cytophagales > Cyclobacteriaceae > SZUA-3. The sequence goes on along the minus strand of JANQPK010000367.1, from coordinate 5,655 downwards.
TACAGAGCCTGGAGTTTATGAGATCACCATGGAACTTCCTGCCCGGGAATCAATTGGTGTGGTACACCTGAAATACCAGGAGGTTCATTTGAGTAAGGCTGTGGAAGCAGGGCAAAAAAGATTGACCTTTGAAAAGGTAAGCTTACCTGGTGGAATTGGTAATTTACAGGCTTATCTTAAGTCTGAAAGACTTCCGGAAGGGCCCTTATTCGTTGAGGTAAAGAGAACAGATTTATGAGAGCCAAACTATACCTATTATTAATCTCCACATTGACATTGAACCTGCCAAGCAGTGGTCAAATATCAGTGGTCAAATCCGAATATAAAGGACGCGAAGCATACGCTCTCCAAAACAGCAACATGCGAATCACCATGTTGTCTGGAGGTGCTTACATTGCAGAAATCAGGCTGCTATTCCCTGACGGAAGCGAATCGGTAAACCCCATGTTTAATCCACATTATCGAACCATAGATCCTGATGATTACCAACCTGATAGCCACCGGGATTTGTATGGATTGGGTAGAAATGCCAAGCTTATGGCTGGTTATATGGGTCATTATCTATGCTTTCCCTATTTCGGAGGGTCGTTATCTGAATCAGAAGAGCAATTGGGCTACTCCACTCACGGTGAGGCTTTCACTGTAAAATACCAAGTAGTGGAAGAACAGGAGGAAGATGGCGCTAAACTCACCGCTACCGCAATACTGCCCATGACAAAATTTCAGGTTAGCAGAACCCTTAGCTTAATGCCCGGGCAGTCGGTGGTGTTAGTGGAAGAAGAAATTGAGAATCAGCAACCATTTGAACGTCCCTATCATTATGTACAGCACGTTACTTTCGGAAAACCATTTGTGGCCTTTAGTAAGACCAGGGTTGATGCTCCGGTGTCGCGAATTGCATTTAGTGCAAAACAGGAGGATCAGTCAAGTCTGAACCAGGTAGAGTGGCCAATAGTCAAGGTGGAGAATGGTGAGTCTATTGATGCCGGACTCTTCAGCTCTGATAAAGGAGAAGGTTTATACCGGGCCTGGTTAATGGATCCTGATCGGCTATATAGTTGGTTTACCATGTATAACGCCGACCTTAATTTACTGGTGGGATATATATTCTCCAAAGAGGAGAATCCCTGGATCGGTGACTGGCATGAGAATCATCGTTCTCAGGTTTTACCCAGGAATGGAAAAACTGTGGCCTGGGGGCTGGAGGTCGGGACTACTCCCTTTGGCTCAGGAATTAGCAGTATAGAGCAGGAACCGGTATTTGATACTGAGACTTATCGCTTGATTGGAGCAAGAGAGAGAAAGAAGCAGTCCTATTTGATTTTCATTACAGCAATTGATCAGGTATTTAGAGGGGTAGAGGAGTTAGAGCTTGAGGAGGGCAGCATCATTATTTCAGAAAAAGGCAGTGGACGTAAGATGAGATTAGCCAATGCCTTTGGTCCTCCCAGGTAATGTCCTTTCATAACTCATGCAACACTTCTCAACACTTAAAGACTATTGTAAAGGAATCAATATTGCACCACCAAGATGGGATGACTTTGACTTCAGGAGTTTCGAGGAGAATATGAAAACGGTTCCCTCCAGGATGCAGCCTTTCAAGCATGAATTCTACGCTATTGCCATTAAGATTGATGGTGGTGGACACGCAGCAGCTGGTAACTATTCCACTAAGGACCTCAAAGCCACCGTATTTTTTAATAGTCCATATCAAATAATTTCCTGGGATATAAAGCCAAATTGGCAAGGATATTACGTGATTTTCGATCAGGAATTTTACCAGCTTTTGGATAGACGAAAGCACATCACAGAGGATTTCCCTTTCCTGCTAATTGACAATACCATACCCATGTCGGTATCGGCGGAAGAGGCCGTACACTTTGCTAAATTGTTCACTGATATGCAGTTTGAATTTCAATTGGATCAGGCATCCAGTAAATTGATAATTGCTCATTACCTAAATATCCTACTGCTCAAAACTACCAGGCTCTATGCCCGTAACATTTCAAGCATTAAGGTGACACAGACCCAAAGAAAGCGCGACTTAGAAGTGGTGAGCCGTTTTAAAATGCAATTGGAGATGGCTTTTCAACCGGGACATGTATACGATGGTTTTCAACCCCACCAAGTACAATTCTATGCAGATAAGCTTAATCTCAACCCAAATCATTTCAATGCAATAGTAAAGCGGATCACCGACCGTTCTGCATCTGAGCATATCCATAGCCACATCCTTTCATTGGCAAAGTCTAGACTGAGGAATACTTCTGACTCAATCAAAGAGATCGCTTTTTCGCTTTATTACAGTTATCCAAATCACTTCACCAATTTCTTCAAATCCCAAACCCAACAAACCCCTTCTCAATACAGAATGAAGCCTGATGCCAAAAGCATCTCAGTAGCAAAACATATCCTGTAAATTCTGTACTTCCTACAATAAAATTCGTAGCGCTTAAGCCTTAGAATGCCAGTAGATTTGCTAAAACTATAATTGGTAAAATCATGAAAATAGTACTGCTAGGCTTAGTAGCAAGTCTAACTCTGGTTAACCGTGGCAAGGAAAAAGAAAATAGAAATGTAGCACTAAAGAATGAAGTAAAAATGGCAACAGCAGGAATGGATAAACAAAAGATTCAAGAATTACTCACCACCTTTTATGACGCGGTGGACCATCGAAGTTGGGATGTGGTAGCTGATAAAATGAATCACACTGTGTATGTAGATTATACCGAATTGGGAGGTGATTCAGGCTATAAAAGCCCCAATGAAATCTTAGCAGGTTGGAAGGCTATGCTACCCGGGTTTGAACGCACCATTCATCACATACACAATGAGGCGATTTGGGTAGCAAACAGTCGGGCATCGGCGACTCTAGATGCCATTGCAGTTCACTATCTCGATGGAGACTACTGGTCAGTATTTGTGGGTTACGATACTGAATTCGTCAGGGTAAATGGTGAATGGAAAATTGCTCGCATTGATTTGAGTCTTTACGATCAGGCCGGCAACCAGAGTTTGCCATCAATAGCTTTGGACAATGTAAATCAAGGTAGGGTTCCGCCGTTGATGGAAGCAAAAAATGTAGAGGCCATAGAATCGTTCTTTGAATCCTTAGAGGAAAGAGATCTGGATGGAGTACTTTCTAATTTATCGGATCAAGTAGTACAAGAAATGCCATTTGCACCTAAGAACTTCCCTCGGACCCTGACTGGTATTGATGCCATGCGCCAACAGTATTCAGGCGTGATGGAGTATACCCAAAAATACTACCGTGAGTATTTTGGGACCATGGATCCTAATGTGATTTTAGTCAAGTTTAGGGGAACCATAACCACCGGGGAAGGTAAACCCTACAATAATTCATACATGGGGATTTTCAAACTGTCCGGTGATGGGAAAATCACTAATTTCAATGAACAATTTAATCCGAAAATTCTACTTTCTGGTTGGCCAGGGTTACAACCTGAATCATACTCGGTTCATAAGGCAGGAGCTCCCACAAACGGCGGAGTATCACTACAAGATGTTACATTTCGCAACCAAGGAGTATCGTTAAAAGGTCATCTATTCTTACCCCCTAATTTTGACGCTAGCAAAAAGTATCCCTCGGTGGTGGTCACTGGAAGCTGGACCAGTGTCAAAGAACAAATGCCTGATGAGTATGCCAGTCTTTTAGCAGAAGCAGGTTTAATAGCATTGACCTTTGATTTTACCGGTTTTGGGGAAAGTGAGGGACTGCCCAGGCAGGTTGAGGACTACAATTTAAAAATAGATGACATAAAGTCTGCGGTCAACTTTCTTTCGAGTCATGAAAATGTTGATGGCGATGCGATCATCGGGCTTGGAGTTTGTGCAAGCGCTGGGTACATGGCTCATGCCACAGCTCAGGACCTAAGAATTAAGAAACTGGTGTTAGTGGCTCCCTGGCTGCACAATCCTGAAATCGCCAGCAGTATATATGATGCTCGGCCAGGTGGCACTGCTGCACTGATTGAGTCCGCGAAAAGAGCAAAATATAAGTTTGCGGAAACCGGTGAGATGGACTATATATTGGCAGCCAGTGAGTTGGATCCCTTGAGTGCTATGTACGTTCCAGAAAATATATTTGATTATTACCTTAATCCCGCCAAAGCTGCTGGTCCCTATTACGATAATCGATTTGCAGTTAGCAGTTGGGAGCCCTGGTTGACTTTTGATGGGATCTCTGTTGGGGCGAAAATAAAGCAACCAGTATTCATGGTACATAGTGAAAGTGGTGCCGTACCTCAGGGTGCAAAAATGTTTTATGACCTGATACCAGGAGAAAAGGATGTGGTTTGGTTGAACGACTATAATCAGCAGCAGATGTATTTTGAAGAACCAGCTGTAAGTGCAGTAATACAGAAGGTTATCGATTATTTGAAACACTAGGAGTATTTTAGGTTTTATCCCTTTTAAAATACATTACAATTATACCACCAATGAAGAATGGTATGCTTAACAATTGACCAAGATTAAGCGTCATATCGGCTTCGAACCCTACCTGATCTACCTTAACGAATTCAACTAAGAATCTAGTAGCAAATAACAAACTGAAGAACAATCCGAATAGGAAGCCGTGAGCTGTTTTACTGCTTCTATCGAGCAGCATTAGTATTCCGAAAATAATCAGATAACCCAACGATTCATAAAGTTGACCGGGATGTCTCGGTAAATGATCTACTCGATTGAAAATAAAAGCCCAAGGGACTTCCGTCGGTTTTCCAATAATCTCTGAGTTCATAAGATTGCCAAATCTGATACAAGCCCCAGCTAATGCTCCTACTATGGCTAATCGGTCCAACAACCACCAGGTATCAATTTGGTTTTTCCTGGAGAACAGAATAATTGCCACACCAACACAGAATATGCCACCGTGACTGGCTAATCCTTGAAATCCTATAAATTCAAACTCTGGGCTGAGTCGCACTGGAAGGAATATTTCTAGGATATGATCAGAATAATAGTCCCAATCGTAGAAAATACAATGTGCAAGTCTGGCCCCGATAATTGTAGCTAGTCCCACATAACCGGTGAGCTGATCAAGAAGTTTTTGGGATAATCCAGCTTTTTTAAACTGACGATTCAGAATCATATAGCTCAATACGAAGCCCAAAGCAAAAAACAGTGAATACCATCTTACCTGAAAGAATCCCAAGTCGATAAAAATAGGAGAGACATCCCAGATAATGTACGCTGGCATAGAGTTAACCATGAGAGTATTAAGAAGGTACGATCCAAGCTAAAAATATATTTCCATTTTTGCCGGTTTATTTTCATTTTGGCAATTAAGCTCAATTAGATTTTCAAACTAACTTTCATCAAGTGGATTTCATAGCAATCATCCTGGGTATCATACTGCTACTATTGCTGATCACCATCTTTAAGCTGGATACCTTCATTTCCTTCATGCTGGTTTGCCTTTTTGTGGGCGTGTTTGAGGGACTATCCATTACTGAGACTATGGTGGCTATTCAGGATGGAATTGGAAATACACTGGGTTCTCTGGTTATCATATTAGGGTTTGGTGCTATGCTTGGGAAACTGGTAGCAGAAAGCGGAGCGGCCAATGAAATTACCAGTCAACTGGTGAGGAAGTTTGGTATCAAAAACGTACAACTTGCTTTGATGGCTACC
>JANQPK010000329.1 GCA_028289505.1 Cyclobacteriaceae bacterium | reverse complement strand
GACAATCGGTATTTCTGCATCAGTTACTGTAACTGCTCAGGATGATCAAAACTTCCCACCACCCGATGACCCGGTGGAGGTTAGGGCTTCCAGGGTGATAAGATCCATCGAGGTCGATGGACACTTAGACGAAGCAGATTGGAATCAAGGTATAAGTGCATCAGACTTCTTCAGACAGGAGCCTAGACAAGGTGGGGAAATACGCTATAAAACTGAGGTCAAATTCCTGTACGATGATAAATACCTTTACGTAGGTGCCTGGTGTTATGATTCTACAGGAACAAGGGGTGTTAGAGTACAGGATCTCAGGAGGGATTTCAGCTGGGGTGAAAATGACATTTTCGGAGTGGCTCTGGATCCGCAAAACCTGAAGCAATATGCCCAGTGTTTTCAAACCACACCTCATGGCAACCAACGAGACTTTCAGAACTTTGGTGGAAATAACTTTGATACCGGTTGGAACACCCTTTGGAAAGTGCGCACACAAAGAAATGAACGGGGTTATACTGCGGAGTTTGCCATTCCTTTTAAGACCTTACGCTACAATGCTTCACCGGATGGTAAACCGGTTGAATGGGGTGTTACCATGGTCAGATACGCCAGACGTGATATTGAGGTATCCACCTTCCCAGCCATACCACAATCCTTTACTGCATATCGGATGACCTATGCCGCTAAACTCAAAGGAGTAGAAGTTCCCCCACCATCTGCCAATGTTAGGATTGAACCCTATACACTTTATCAATATGACCAGATTGATGACGGCACTGGTAAAACTTCGGAGGGGTCGTTCAAAGTGGGTGGCGATTTGAAATGGGCCATCAATCCCAATACCGTTTTGGATTTGACCATCAATACAGATTTTGCTCAGGCCGATGTTGACCGGGCAGTAAATAACCTGGAGCGATTTAATATATTTTTTCCGGAGCAGAGGCAGTTTTTTCTGGAAAACTCAGGCATATGGTCTGGTAGTAGTCAAGAATCAATTCGCCCTTTTTTTAGCCGACGGATCGGGCTACAGGGCAGCTTTAATGCCGAACCTGCACCAATCGATGTAGGAACCAGGTTTACCCAAAGAACTGAAAAACATGCCATTGCAGGACTGTTTGTCAGACAAAGGTCCACCAGTAGTTCAGCTGCTGCCAATTTCGGAGTAGCCAGATATTTAAGAAATTACGGGCGGGAGAATAATGTTGGCGTCATGATTACCCATCGTTATGATGAAAGCTCAGAGACATTGGGTGCCAGTGCTAATAACAATACTACTATTACCATCGATGGTCAAATACGCCCCACCAGTGAATGGGATATCCAATACTTATTAAGCACTTCACTGGATGAGAATACTGGTGAGACAGGTTATTCTGGAAGAATTTTCGCTGGGAACTCATCCAACAAATTCTATTTTGGCTGGGTCACTGAGTACATTGATGAAAACTATAATCCTGCCATGGGTTTTGTACGACAGAATGATGTGATTCGGCATAATCCTGGTGCTTATTACATCTGGAGACCAAAAACAGATTTCATCAGACGTTGGGATCCTGGAGTTTTCGTGGATTACAATCATGATGCCAGTGATCCTTCGAGTTTCCAACAAGCCAGTATTTATATATTTCCTGTCTATTTATGGTTCAAGGACAATAGCTTTGTGGAGGTTTCCTTGATCCCTAGTTGGCAAAATATCAATTTCGATTTTGCTCCTCTAGGCATTCCCATCGAACAAGATGAATACTTTTACACCCGCTATCTGGTCAGGTACAACACGGATCAGTCAAAGAAGTGGTCGTTAGGTACTGAATATAATTTTGGTAAATTTTACAATGGTACTCGGAATACGGTGCGGTTTTCTGGTCGATTGGCGCCGATTCCACATGCAGCGGTAACCATCGATTATGAGTATAATGATCTTAATGATATTGGTGCAGCAACTGAAGATTTAAATACCAGCCTGATCACCGTGGGGTCAAGATTTGCCCTGAATCCGCGACTGCAATTGTCTGCATTTTATCAGTACAACAGTTTTGATGAACAGGGTAGGTGGAATATTAGGGCTAGTTGGGAGTATCAACCATTATCATTTGTTTACCTGGTGTTCAATGATACTCAAATCGATTCCTTTGAGAACCCATTTCAAGAACAGCAGTTCATTGGAAAACTAACCTTTCTCAGGCAATTTTAAATTAAAATAAGGGTATCAGGTTTTGACATCCTGATACCCTTTAAATTGATATCTACTTGGTGATGTTATTGAATTTCTACGGTAAAAGCCTGGCT
>JANQPK010000315.1 GCA_028289505.1 Cyclobacteriaceae bacterium | reverse complement strand
CTCCTTGACCACCCTTGAAGTGAAAGGCCTGCACCTTTTTGAGCTTTTCCCATTCAAATCCAAATCTAGCGGATGCCAGTTCATAAAAGTACCTGGAATTGTTTTCCTGTTCCTGCGGAAGCATACCACCTTCACCTGAGCATATTCCGGTACCCGCCATCTCTGCTCCTTTTGCCAATGCGATCTTGGCTTCCCTGCTCAACGAGCCGAATGACATATCCGAGACGAACAATGGGATATCCAGCTTTAACGGTTTATCAGCTTTGGGGCCAATTGTAACTTGGGTTTTAACGGGCTGCTGATCCAGCAAAGGTTTTCTGGCCATTTGTGCAGGTAGAAATTGAATCTGTTCCCACTGGGGAAGTGTATTTCGATCAACTCCCATCGCTTCAGTGGCACCATGGTGGCCATATTGGGTCAAACCGTGTTGTGCCAGATGTTTGATATAAAGCGTGTATGGTTCAGTGTTTTCCGGATGGGTATCCATGTACTGACCCAGGTATTCCTCTCGTTTGAACCTGGAAGGAACATTTTTCTCAAATTCCTGTATATCTACCTCATCTATAAACACATTCCCATCATGAATCACTTCTTGGAACTTGTGTAGAATTTCGTTTGGGGCATATTCGCTCACCCCGGTATCAATGCGATAATCCCAATTGTGTAGTCCACAGATCAGGTTTTCTCCATCCACGTATCCATCACTCAGTAAGGCTCCTCGATGAAGGCATCTTCCGTACAATACACTCACCTGGTCGCCATACCGTACCACCACCAAGTCAGTATTTAATACTTGGGCATGTCGAGGTTCTTTTTGGGGAAGATCTTCAAATCGGGCTACCGCCGCGGGCTGCTTGAGTTGGTTAAAAGAGATTTCAGGTTGCATCAGTGTGGCTAGTTTTTTGAATAAAGTAACGCTATTTGGAATAAAGCAGCAAATTGAAACCCTCATGATTACAATCTGGTTTACTAACTTAGTACAATGAGTTTTTTATACCCTCAGTTTTTGTATGGACTGGCGGCTTTAAGCATTCCGGTCATCATCCATTTGTTCAATTTTCGAAGAACAAAAAAGATATACTTTTCCAATAGTAGCTTTCTTCAACAAGTGAAGGATTCGAAAAGTGCTAAGCAGAAGCTCAAGCACTTATTGATCATGCTTTCCAGAATGCTATTCCTGTTTTTCTTGATACTGGCTTTCGCACAACCTTTTATCCCCAGTGAGGAAGTGGATCAGCAAAAAGGTCTGGTCTACCTGTATCTGGATAATTCATTGAGTATGAGCAACCAGGTAGCCAATAATTTGTCCGCTTTTGACCAGGCAATTCAAAACGTCGATCGAATAGTACAATCCTATCCCGACGATGCCAGATTTAAGTTGTTGACCAATGATTTTTCTTCCCCCTTACGTGTATTCCGTTCAAAAAACGAGATCTTGGATATGCTGACAGAAGTGAAGCAGACTGGCGTTCATCGAAGTTTCGAGGAGATCTGGAATAGGCTGCATAATCAGGTATCTTCGGCCTCAGCAGATTGGTATTTCATATCAGACTTTCAAAAGGCCACTTTCGAGGATCTTGAAACCTTTTCAGCTGATTCATCCCAGCAATATTATTTCGTTCCTTTGGCATTCAACAGTACGGCTAATGTTTTTATAGATTCGGTTTACCTTAAAACCCCGTTTCTGATTGCAAACGATCAAAACAGCATCGTGATACGAGTGCGCAATACCGGTGATGCACCAGTAAAAGATCTGGTGATCACTTTGGCCATTGATAACAAACAGGTGGCCAATGCCGGAGTAGATCTGCCTGCACATGGTGAAGCCCTAACTGAAATAACCCTTAATTTTCCCTTAGATGGTAATAATCCAGCTAAGCTGAGTTTTGAAGAGTTTCCGGTTTCGTTTGATAATGAGTTTTATTTTAACCTGAACCTATCCCAACGGGTATCGGTATTGGAGATTAAACAAGAACAAGTCACCACCTCGATTGCAAGCGTATATGGCAATAAAAAACTGTTCGATTTTAGCAGCTTTCACGTAAACAATCTCGACTACAGCACGGTAAACCAGGCAGATCTGGTGGTATTAAATTCAGTAGACCAACTGCCACCATCGCTGATAGATCGCTTAACTGAGTTAATCGATACCGGCACCAGTATGATCGTTATTCCTGGATCGGATCCTGATCTTATTTCAATACAACGTTTGGCTCCATATGCTGCCGCCACAGCCAGTCGTGATAGTTTATGGATATCCCTAGAAGCGCCGGCGCTTGAAAACCCATTTTTTAGGAACATCTTCGAAGACCAAAAAACGGAGCTAATTGCTATGCCACGGATAAAGAGGGTACTAGATTGGAGTCCACAAAGAGCAGCTAATCTATTGATTGCCAAAAACGGTAGACCGTATCTTTCATCCGATTTTAGTGCTCAGGTCTATCTTTTTGCTTCTCCACTCAGTACAGAATATACCTCCCTTACCCAGCATGCAGTGTTTGTTCCGGTGATGTACAAAATTGCGGCCCAAAGTAAAGCCTTTGACCGACGTTTATATCACACTACTGATGAGCAAATAATCAAAGTTGCATTGGATTCTATTGGTGGTAATGAGTTCTTTACTATGACCAACAATGAAGAGGAAATTATCCCTACTCAGCGGATTTTAGGCAAAGAACTAATTCTTGAAGTACCCTCCGATGTAATAAGACCTGGTTTCTATTATCTGAATTTGCCCACAGGCTCGGTTGAAATTATTCCCTACAACAACAATAGTCTTGAGTCACGACTGGAGCAATATAACTTAGACGAATTAACCGTAAAGTTTGCCGGTAGTAACGTCACGATTTTAGATCAGGGTGATTTCGACCGCTATACCGACCAAGTGCTTCAGGCCAATACTGGGGTACCACTATGGAAATATGCAGTGGTGTTGGCACTGTTATTTTTGCTAACCGAAGTTTTGTTGATCAGATTTCTGAAATAAAGTATCGATTTACTATTTTGCGCTCCGATAATGGAAATCCTGATCAAATCCGTCCTCATACTAGACAGGTCTTCCGAATTTCACAATAAACGAAGAAATGTCCTGATCAGAAATGGCATTATTCAGGACATTACTACCCGCAATATTGCCGCTTCCAAGATCATTGATGCAAAAGACCTAATCCTTTCCATAGGGTGGTTGGACATGAGAGCACATTTTTGTGACCCTGGTACCGAGGCTAAAGAAGATCTGGAAAGTGGAAGGCGCGCAGCAGCCCATGGAGGGTTCACTGATGTGGTTTTGCAGCCGAATACTACACCGGTAGTAAGCACCAAAAATGAAGTAAGTTATCTTAAATCCGGTAATGCCAATAGTCTGACCCAGATACATGTGATCGGTGCGGTTACCACCAATATCCAGGGCACTGAATTGACTGAAATGATCGACTTGCATCAGGCAGGTGCGGTAGCGTTCAGTGATGGAATTGAGCCTCTCTGGCACACTGATGTATTCGGGAAGGCGCTGTTATACTTGCAAAAATTTGATGGGCTTCTAATCAATCGAGCAGAAGACAAGATGCTATCTGCTTTAGGCCAAATGAACGAAGGGGTAACCAGTACCCTATTGGGAATTCCAGGAATACCAAAACTGTCGGAAGAAGTGATGGTGGCTCGTGACTTGGCGTTGCTAGAGTATTATCGGGGAAGGCTTCATTTTGCAAATGTTTCTTCGGAGAGATCCCTGGATATGATAAAAGCCGCTAAAAGGAAAGGTCTGAGGGTAAGCTGTGACGTTGCCGTGCATCAGTTATTGCTGGACGATAGTCTGCTGGTTGATTTTGATACTAACTACAAAGTAAATCCTCCTCTACGGGATAAGAAAACCATTCGGGCCATGCTTAACAAGCTGAAAGACGGCACTATTGACGTATTGGTTTCAGATCATAGACCAGAAGACGAAGAAGGTAAGAGGTTGGAGTTTGACCTGGCAAGCTTTGGTGTTATAGGAATTCAGGAGATGGGGTCATTGCTGCAGCAAGTAAGTAAGAAAGTCCCTATGGAATTACTGTTGGAGACCATAACCCGTAAACCCAGAAGCTTGCTGGGGCTTGAAATACCTACCATCGAAAAAGGTAAGCCTGCGGTGTTGACTTTATTTGACCCTGGTATGACCTGGCGTTTTGATCAGTATACTAATCAATCAAAATCTCATAATTCTCCCTTCTTCGGACAGGAGCTTACAGGTAAGGCGGTGGCTGTTTTTAATAACGGGAAAGTGCACCTGGATAAAAAGGTGGTGGTGTTATAAATGGTTAGCATTAAGAATCCTTTAGTTGCGGTTCCACTACGCTATGCGATTATTGGGTTTTTCCTGTATGGCATACTGTTTTTACTACTGTATTTTCTTGGCCACAATCCATTGGTAATCGGAAGACCTTGGGATTTTGGGTTCTTTCTGATACCAGTGATGATTTTTTTCGCCATCAAAGACTTCAAGACCAACTTCAATCAGGGAGAATTGCGATTCTGGCAGGGTATGACCTGCGGCTTCCTCACCTATGCCACTATTGCACTGGGTACCGCTGTTTTTATCTACTTGTTCCTTACTTTTGCTGACCCGGCTGTTTTAGAGGGTTACATCGAAGATCGGATTCAGCTACTGCAGAACAGCAAAGAGCAGTTCATTGAACAATTAGGGGAACCACTTTACCATGAACAAATCGCAAAAATGTACCAAACCTCCCCACTGGTAGTAGCGCTGGATGATTTTTGGAAAAAACTGGCGATTGGCCTATTTTTAACTATATTAATAGCGGCTATACTTCGTAAATAATCTTCACTAATCCTTTCCGTCGTGAGCACCAACCAAAACGAATTGCTTAAAGCAGCAGCAAAATCGGGATTGACCCTGGGCCTTATTGGTATCATCCTCACACTTCTTATCTATTTTATCAACGCTAAGTTATTGGCCAATATGTGGGTGGGAATTACTATTTTGATTGTTTCATTAGCTCTGGTAGTAATGTTCGGGGTTGCCTATAGAAAGCAGGTAGGTGGCTATTTATCCTTTAAAGAGGCATTTTTATACTCATTGGTACTATTACTGGTGGCAGGCTTAATTGGACAAAGCTTTAATTATCTGCTCTTTAATGTAATTGATCCAGATCTTCCTCAACTAGTAACCGATGCCGCTTTGGACAACACAGAGCGCATGTTAGAGAAGTTTAACGTTCCGGATGAGGAGATGGACAAAGCTTTGGAGCGCACTGAATCACAGATGGCTAACCAATACAAGATTAGTGGGGTGGCAAAAGCCTATCTCTACAGCATCGTTATTTATGCGGTTATTTCACTAATTACCGGGGCTATTATCAAAAGACGAAATCCCGAAGAAACTATTTAAATGGCGGAAGTGCTGGACATTTCTTTGGTGATTCCGGTTTACAATGAGGAAGAATCACTCGAGGAATTATATCGCTGGATAAATGGGGTTATGAATAAACATGAATTCCGCTATGAGTTGTTGTTTGTGGATGATGGAAGCAATGATAAAAGCTGGAGTGCTATCACCAGTTTGGTGGCGCAAGACCACGCGGTTAAGGGAATAAGGCTCTCAACGAATTACGGAAAATCTGCAGCGTTGAGTGTTGGATTTGATCATGCTAAGGGTAGTGTAGTTTTTACTATGGATGCAGACCTGCAGGATGATCCGGAAGAAATTCCTTCTATGTACAAAATGATGGTAGAAGGGAAATACGATTTGCTCTCAGGATGGAAAAAGAGCCGGAAGGACCCCATTACCAAAACCATTCCTTCACGCTTTTTCAATTGGACTACCCGGCTTATCTCAGGTATAAAGCTACACGATTTTAACTGTGGTTTTAAAGCTTATCGAGCCGATGTGGTAAAGCAGATCTCCATATATGGTGAAATGCATCGATACATACCTGTAATCGCAAAATGGAGTGGTTTTAACCAGATAACCGAGAAGCCAGTGAAGCACCATCCTCGCAAGTATGGTGTTACCAAATTTGGGTTTGAGCGTTTTATCAGGGGTTTTTTAGACCTGCTTTCCATAACCTTCGTAACCAAGTTTCGGAAAAGGCCCATGCACTTTTTTGGGACATTGGGTATCATTTCTTTCTTGGGTGGTTTTGCTATTACATTGTGGATTATAGGTCAGAAATTGTACCACCAATGGTGGCTTCATCAGGTACCACCCAGGGATGTAGTGGATCAGCCACTGTTCTTTCTGGCGCTAGTGGCATTGATCATTGGGGTACAATTATTTTTGGCAGGCTTCATTAGCGAGCTCATTACCCAAAGTTCAGCCCAGAGCAGGGATTATTTGCTAAGGGAAAAAGTAGGTTTTGAGGTCAAGGCTTGACACAATGGTAAATGGTCTCATTCACCAGTGCGAATTTTTTGACGGTTTCAGGAGCTTGTTGCTGGGTAAATTTTTCTTCGATTACCTGAAAACCACAGCTTTCCAAACGCTGTTTGTAGTCTTTTCCATATAATCTAAGGTGATCTTTTTGCCCATATTGTTTATATCGCTCACTGCTCGAGGTTATTGAAGGGTCCTCAAAAGTCTGGTCGGGAACCGGTTCAAAAAACGGTACCTGGATGATGGCCCATCCTCCGGGCTTGAGTACTCTGAGAATCTCCTTTACTGCTTTCAAGTCATCTGTTACATGCTCGATAACGTGATTACACAGAACACAGTCAAAACTATCCTGATCAAATGGTATGGCATGAATATCCATCTTAACTTTTGCCAGAGGAGACTCTAAATCCGCGGTGACATAATCGAGATTATCTAAGGATTCAAAGCGATCAATGAAACAATACTCGGGAGCAATATGCAAAAGACGCTGTTTTTCAGTAAATAGTGTAGTCTTTTGATTGAGGTACAACCACAGCAATCGGTGCCGCTCCAGCGCCAGACAGTTTGGACATAGCGCGTTTTCTCTGGCTACTCTTCCATAGGGTAAAAACTTGCGATATCGATGATCACAAACCGGACATTGCACGGTATTTCCCAAATAGAAGATG
>JANQPK010000308.1 GCA_028289505.1 Cyclobacteriaceae bacterium | reverse complement strand
GGTAGGCAACCAATCCCGATCCCACCCTGGCATCCAGGCCATAAGAAAAAGGTTGCCCTGATCGTCCAGTATGGTTTCCTGTGCATAATAGTGACCACTATAGTCTATCATTCCGCTGTTTTCAGGTATAAACCGAAGACGCTCCAGATCAAATTCTCCGGAAAAGTATATACAGCGGTCGACAGGTGCATCACTAGAAGCCAGGAAGATCCATTTTCCATCTAAAGGTCGAAACTCCGGCACTTCAAAGTTTCTAAATTTGTGTTTTGGATACTCAAATAGAATTCCTTTGTATTCCCATTGGGATAGTGCCTGGTTTTTAGCCTCGAATATGGGTACCGGTACATAGTCTTCCTCAAACAGATCTGCGCAGGCAATTAAAAAAGTACGATCACCAACCCTGAATACAAATGGGTCCCTCCAAAAACCGTCAAACGCAGGCAACCCTGGGTGTTCCAGGGTAAGAATGGGATTTTGCTCCGCATGTTCCCATTGATTCAGGTCCTCACTGAGATGTGTCCGCCAAAACTTCATAGCACCATCGGTACTGGCTGAGTAGAACGCCTGTGGATTTCCCAATTGATCTATAATAGTAGAACCGGAACCGACGTTTCTCAATCCCAGTTCAAAACCTGGGGTCAGACCTGGCTCGAAGTGAATCCAATGAAGAAAATCCTTGGTTTTAGCATGTGCCCAGTACCAACCTCCAGGATGTCCGGCAAAAGGGTGTAACCCATAAAAGATATGATACCAGCCATCAAAGTATATGCCGCCATTAGGATCACCCATACATCCACCAGGGGGTGTCAAATGAAAGGCCGGCCTCAAGGTATCATTGCCAATGACCTCACTTACTTGCTGAAATGCTTTGGTAATATTTTCCGGGGTTAGTTTTTGTGCTTGGGCCATAAATTGCAGACCACTCAAAAGAATCATTATTAGTATTCGTACCATAGAATTATTTATAGAAGGTGTCTGGGTCAACTACCAGGGTAGTGAGTTCAACAATATGTCCATCGGGATCTTCGGTGTAGATTGAGTGAAAATAAATATGGTCTTGGAAACTATATTTTATATCTAGTTCCTGGTAGCGATTCAGGGCTCTTTTGAAATTCTCCTTAGTTACGTTAAAGGCAAAATGATCTATCCTTATGTTTCTGGAAGTAGGATCTAATGGAGTATCTTTTTCCGAGGCCGGGAATAATGCTACTCCAGTTTTACCGGCCAACATGAAAATAGGGAAAGGCCCCCACTCAGATAACTGGTACTTTTTCAACCCTAATGTTTCCTGATACCAGTGAGCTGAAGCTTCAAGGTCCCTCACCCGAATCGCTACATGGTCAAGAAACTCAATTTGGAATTGATTGGCATCTTGGCTCATCACACTATATCACTTTTTGAACATTGGATATCATAAGGCTAGGATAGACCAGTATAATATTTCGTGAAATTATGTTTATGTTGTTCAATGATATGAAAGCAACCGGTTTTAATATAGTTCTTATTGTTTTTTTTATTGCTATTAACCTGGGATGCAATCCGGATAAACACCAGGTGGATCGCAGCCCCCAAGCAGAGTTTCAGAGCTTTAGATTGGCCGACCCTAATCTCCAAATTACCTTGGTTGCTGCTGAGCCAGATGTAGAAAGTCCAGTAGCGATGATGTGGGCTCCGGATGGGTCTCTGTACGTGGCTGAAATGTCGGGCTATCCCCTGACTGAGAATACTGGGAGGATTAAAAAGCTACATGATCCTGATGGGGATGGGTACTACCAGGCTGCTTCGGTTTTTGCCAAAGACCTGAACTTCCCAAATAGCTTAATGTGGTATAATGGTGGTATACTGGTCACTGATGCTCCGGAGATATATTTTCTAAAGGATACCGATGCCGATGGCGTGGCTGACCTCAAAGAAGTGGTACTCTCGGGGTTCAGGCCAGGCAATGAGCAACTTAGAGCTAATGGATTGTACTGGGGGTTGGATAATTGGATTTATGGTGCCAACGGCCGTAGTGGCGGGTCGGTTTATTTTGCCGGAGATACAGTTAACAAAACATCCATTAATAGCCGTGACTTTCGGTTTCGACTGGATCCACCGCAGTTTGAAGCAATCAGCGGGATGAGTCAATTTGGTATTGCCCATGACGATTGGGGAAATCGATTCATTACCATCAACCATCGATTTGCCAGACAAGTGGTACTGGAAGAAAAACACCTGACACGGAGTCCTCAATTGGCCAAACACACCATATACGATACCTATCAAAGTGAACATGACCGACGTGTATATACCTTGTTGGAAGAGGCGGCCCGCTTCAATCGCGATCCTATTGGATATTTTACTTCACTATCTGGGTTAACGGCTTACAGGGGGAATGCGCTAGGACCTGACTACTACGGTGATCTGTTTGCTGGTGAGTCTGTACAATCCGCGGTAATTCATCGTCGCCTGAAACCCGATGGTCCCGTCTTTAAAGCCATTGACATCGCTCCTGGCGTAGAATTCCTAGCTTCTCCTGATAGCTGGTTTCATCCGGTTAACTTCTCCAATGGTCCAGATGGAGCACTTTATATGGTGGATTTCTACCGCATGTTGGTGGAACATCCTCAATGGGCTCATGATGACCGAAAAGAAGGCGTTCAATGGAAATTGGGAGAGGAATATGGACGGATTTGGAGGATTGCCCGTAAGGAATTTCCACATGATTCAGACGTGATGAATCCTAAAATTGATCAGGTAGATGCCAGAGCTTTGGTACAGCATCTGAAAGATTCTTCAGGTTGGAAACGTGACTTGGCTCAGCAATTATTGGTAAACCAGCAAATGCAAGAAGCTGGCTCAGAGTTGGAGAAGCTTTTATCACACCAAGCACCAGCCACTAGAGTTCAAGCTTTATGGACCTTGCACGGACTCGGCTTGCTCACCGATTCCCATATTGAGATGGCACTTCAGGATGAAACGCCTCAGGTAATTGCACAAGCTATTGGTGTGGCAGAAGACCGATTAACCACATCTACAATACTTTCAGGGATGGTTTCAAAGCTAGTCATGCACCAGGACCAACTGGTGCGTTACCATGCTATTCTTTCCCTGAGTAACAGCGATTCACAAGATACCAGAAATGCGCTGGTGAGCGCCGCCTCTGAATACGATGATTCCTGGACCCGGATCGCGCTATTGAGTACGGTAGCGGATTGGGCGGGAGAATTTGCCGTCTCGTTACTGGCCGCTAATGCAGATAAGTTAGCTTCGGACAGAGACCTTTCCTTCTATCGCCAGATAGGTGCATTGGTGGCTTCCAATCAAGCGAAGACCGCTTCTTCACCAATACAAATCGAAATGCTTTCCCGGTCAAGGGTAAATCGTAATCAGACTGCATTGTTGGCTGGATACCTGGAAACCTCGGTGGCCAATGGTTCTAATCCACCAAAGTTTTCCTCACAGACATTAAAACAATTGACCGATGTAGCTGGTGATTTAAATGACCCACAGCAGGCCATGACAGCCATCGAGCTACTGGGTTACTCTGGTTCGGAGGAAATATACCAACAATTGGCCCAAATGGTATTGACCACCACTTCCAAGGACATTAAACAAGCGGGGATTAAAACCTTATCTCAGCTAAATGATATAGCAGTGTCAACTAAACTATTTGATCAGATACAATCCTTCAATACTACTCAAAGACAACAGCTGATTACAAGTTCGCTGGGATCGGAAGCAGCTACTTCAGCTTTACTGGCGGCCATAACTTCCAATTCCATCAGCGCTTCAGAAGTTCCAGAGGAGCTAAGGCATGCATTGCTGGCACACACTAATGATGCCCTAAAAACTAGAGCGGAAAAGGTGCTTAAGCATGCGGTGAACTCCGATCGGCAAGCGGTTGTAGATCAATACCTAGCATCGTTAAATGCCCAAACGGTTGATCTTAAGCAAGGAGCGGCTATTTTTAATGACCATTGCTCGGTTTGTCATGCAATAGCTGGCAGCGGAGGATTACTTGGCCCTGACTTGACTACCATAGGAAATCGCAGCGATGAGATATTGTTAGTTAATATACTGGACCCCAGTCGCATGGTTTCTTATGAATTAAGACTTCATGTGGTAGTAACCAAATCAGGGGAGGTGTATTCTGGTACTATTTCAGCAGAAACCACCACTAGTATTACTGTAAGACAACCTGATGGTAAAGAGCACACTATTCTGAGGGAGAATATCAAGGAGAATAATGCTACTGATCAGTCCATTATGCCGGAGGGGTTTGAAAGAAGTATAGATGAGAACGCTATGGCAGATTTGATAGGGTTCCTTCGTCAACCAATTCCCATATCAAATTAACCGACGGAAAAATTATTGGACTCCTTTCACCTTCATCTGTAGTGTATACACCGAGCCCATGGCAGTTACGAACAAAATATCTCGTTGTTTACCTCCGAATACTACATTTGCAGTCCATCGTTGACCAGTTGGTATTTGCTCAATTTGTTCCCCTTTCTGGTTATAAACCGTCACTCCATCGCTATTGGTGACATACACATTACCTTTGTGGTCGATGGTCATGCCATCGGATTTGGCTGTAGTAAAAAGCTTTCTGTTGCTTAACTTACCCTGTTTATCGATTTTATATCGGTAAATCTTGCCGTCTTCAATGTCTGCCACATAAAGCATTTTCCCATTAGGTGTTCCCACGATTCCATTAGGTCGTACCAACCCTTCAGCTGCAATCACCAGCTTTTTGCTCTCAGGGTAGTACATATAGACGTTTTCCTGCTCAATTTCCTTTTCCTCATGATCCCACCATTTTCGTTTATAGAAGGCGTCGGTGATGTAAATCTGTTTATCCGGGTGGATCCATAGATCATTAGGACCATTCAATCGTTGCCCCCGGTATCCGTTGACAATCACTTGCAAATCCTGATTGGCAGCGATCTTAATCAATTCGTTTTGGTAGTCTGCACAGGAAATTAAAACCCCTTCATGATCAAAGTACATGCCGTTGGAACGTTTGGCACCCTCCATAAACAACGACACGGTATTGTCCTCTGCTGACCATTTGTAGATTTTGTCATTAGGTTGGTCGGTAAAATAGATGTCACCATCCGGGTTGACTGCTGGTCCTTCGGTAAAGGAATATCCGGAACCTACTTCGGTCAGTTCAGCACCATCGGCAACAACCGGACTCTGTCCATAAACTGGATTAGCCAGGCAGAAGCCCAAAATCAAAATTCCGGCCAACCATTTCAAACTTCTATAACTCATAACTTATAACTCATTAAGTAATTACCGTGCAATCCATCCTCCATCGACCGTAACCAGTGATCCAACCATATAATTAGACGCATCACTGGCTAATAGCATGGCCGCTCCTTGGTTTTCTTTTAACTCTCCCCAGCGCTCCACTGCGGTGGCACCAATAATGAATTTCTTGGCC
>JANQPK010000296.1 GCA_028289505.1 Cyclobacteriaceae bacterium | reverse complement strand
GGGAGAACCCGAGACAGGATCGGCGATGCCCAGTTCTTCTATTATAGCCTTAAGATCTTCCAGGTCGCTGGTTTCAATAGCCTGTTTCAGTCTTTTGTTTACTTCGTCAATCTGCTGCTGATATTTTAGTACCCGAGGGTTGGTGGATTGGAATTGCTGCCGATCGAAATCATCACCGAAACGCTTGGCTGCCTTAGTTACTTCTTTGACGATCTTATTCTCGATCTTAGCTACAAATTCTTCAATCAGCTGATCTGCGCGGTAACGTTTCTTAGAATCCTTATTATCAATCAGGGGGTCGTTAAAGGCGTCAACATGACCTGATGCCTTCCAGGTGGTAGGGTGCATGAAGATAGCGGCATCAATACCCACGATATTCTCGTTCATGCGCACCATAGCTTCCCACCAGTATTGCTTTAGGTGATTCTTAAGCTCTGCCCCGTATTGGCCGTAATCGTAAGTTGCGCTAAGGCCATCGTAGATTTCACTGGAGGGGAATACGTAACCATATTCCTTGGAGTGGGCAATTACTTTTTTTAGTAGATTGTTGTCAGGCTGACTCATAACATTCTCAATTCAGGCAGCAAAGATAGTGGGAACAATTGATTAATAGAATAATAGGCTAATTGATTGAAGATTGAGGATTGAAGATTGTTGATTCCTGATTCTTTCGGTGGTTACTGTTTCATATCCTGAAGCCAAGTCTTAATCGACTTCAGTCGATTTGTGGTGTGTGCTTGTGAAACTGGTTTTAACAACAAAACCTTCTGGCCATCCGGGGTAATTTAGTATGAGTAGCCAGACACATTGATGTAGGGGCTGCTTAATGGAAAATGGCGTTCAGCTACAGAAAAGTGGGTTGAGTGGTTTATTACCACCTCCAACCATTTCTTCCCGTTTCTATAATACAGCTTATCCCCCTGAGGCGACCAGGTTGGTTCTTCGCCTCCCTCTGTGGAAACAATCCATCTCTTACCACTAGGATGAAGGACTGTCCTCTTTGGATTGGTTGTCAAAATGAAACCAACGATCCGCTCGATTTTCGGCACTGGTTTATGAGCAGTGAGTACATCCTTAATTGTTAATTGTCAATTGTCAATTATTAACTGTCAATTGGGTAAGTACTGCTCTGGAATTGGGCTATTATCTGGTTCATGACCCCAAAAGATACTCACTACCCAATATCGTTCACCGTCGTAGTACAGTTGGATACTGTTGATCCCACGGTTGTAGGGCTCCGGATCCGATTTGGATCTTTTGGAAATATAAGTACTGAAAAGGTGGGTAACCGGGCCGTAAGACTCTGTCACCCGAAAGATTTCCTCTTCATAAAATCCGTTTTCCACCAGGAACTGGTTGGTATCTTCCTTGTATTCGTCAGGACTGTAAACCTTATACATTTTTTGTCCATTTTCCTGGTTCCCAGTAGGAATTAACCTGGCCTCAGGAATGAATAACTGATCATAAGCCTCCCAATGCCTGGGTTCCCCCTTCTCTCCGGATATTGAGGCGTATAACGTTTGGATAACACCGTCAACCGTTTTAGTGTATTCAGGAACTTCCTGAGCAGAGGCTGGTGAACATAATATGATTCCCCAAAGTGATAGTAGTAATTTGTTCATTGGAATTTGTATGCTGAGATTTATTTGTTTTTTGAAATTTGTCATTTGCTATTTGCCCGTAGGGCCAGGCTAGCTTGCATCAGCCCTCTAGCGTATGCCACGTTGTAAGTAATGCCTGCAAAGCCGCCACCTCCGGGATAATAGGGGTTGATGCCTACTCCCCGGTCATAGTCCAAACCACGTTCGTGCTCAGGGTATAAACCAAAAGCATAGTTCATACTAACCAACTCCTGCATTACTGCAAACATGTCTACCTGTCCATTATCGGGAAATACTTCTACGTACTTTTCAAAAGGTTTTTCCACCAATACATTGCGAAAATGCACATGATTGATACGATCGCGTTCGCCCAAATAGCGGCACACCTCCACCGGGTCTGCACCAGTTTCACGGGTAACCCCGCAGTCGAAGGTCATGCCATTGGCTGGACTATCCACAATATCGACCAGTCTTTTCCAGTCCTCAAAACTACCCAGAATCTGATCTGAACCGTGGCTCACCGGAATGGGTGGGTCATTGGGGTGCACCGCCATACGCACCCCGACTGCCTCCGCCACCGGTATCACCGCTTCTAAAAAATAGGTGAGGTTGGCCCACAGATCCTCTGCTCGGTGCTCACCAATCTCAGGATCTGCCGGTAGGTCTTTTACGCCTGAGTAATCAAACCCGGTATAACCAGCTCCCCCCCGACCTTCTACCTGATGATAGCCTTCCATCAACCTGTGAGCGTAAAAATTGTATTCAACAATGGGAAGTCCCACCGCGCCCGCAGCCCGGAGGGATTGTTGAATCTTTTCAATTTCCTGGTCTCTACCCGCTCTCCCGTAGATGGTATTGGGGAAA
>JANQPK010000269.1 GCA_028289505.1 Cyclobacteriaceae bacterium | reverse complement strand
TTTGCTTCAAAAATACTTGAAAAGTTAAGGGCAAATCTGCATCATCCCCATTCAGCTGCCAGTGAGATTAACAGCTTGAGAAGAATACTGGAGTTTTTTCAATTACGCGGTATTTATAAGTTAAGTGGCGCTAAAACTGAATTCAGCAACTTTTTTTATGTCATTTTAAACGCGGTTTGGCTGTTTGATATTCATTGTATACTCAATATTGAAAAGTGGAAAACCAGGAACCGATCCCATTTACCACTATGGTCATCAGCGATCAGTGAGTTTGAGGTTCTGAACAGCCTGGCTGGTTTTGCTTATGCCAATCCGGAGTTTATATTTCCTGCAATAACCGAAGACCCATATACCATTCGTTTTCAAACACTGGGTCACCCCCTAATCAGCCTGAAAAGCAGGGTAAGTAATGATTTTGAACTAAATGGTCAGGGGGCCATCGCTATGGTAACCGGTTCCAATATGGCAGGCAAAAGCACCTTTTTAAGAACCGTCGGGGTCAACTTGGTTTTGGCATTGACAGGCGCCCCCATATGCGCAAGCTCCGGGAAAGTATCTGTGCTGAATATTTTCACCAGCATGCGCACCCAAGACAACCTGGAAGCTGGGGTCTCCTCATTTCGTGCAGAACTAAAAAGAGTGGAACAACTTCTAAGCTCCATTGCTGATGGTCAACCTATTTTATTCCTGTTAGATGAAATGTTCAAAGGCACCAATTCAGAAGATCGCCACAAAGGTGGCTTTTCTCTGATCAAACAATTGAGTGAACTGAATGCTTTCGGAATTATAGCTACTCATGATTTGGAATTGGCTCGACTATCAAATGCACATGACATCGCCACCAATTACAGCTTTAACAGCCAAATGCAAAATGGAGAGATGATCTTCAGTTATAAGTTAACCGATGGTGTTTGCTCGGACTTCAACGCTAGTGAATTGATGAGAAGAAGTGGTATAAAAGTGATATAAATTTAATAACTCATGAAACGACAGCTCTTTTACATTGCCCTATTTATTACCAACCTGGCATGGGGACAGGAGTTTGATCAGCAACGAATGGATAGTTTGTTCCATTATATTGAAAGCAGTGAGAAGGGTATGGGTAGCCTATCGATTTTTAAAGATGGTCAAAAAGCCTATGAAAAGGCCATCGGTTATGCCAATATCAACCAAAAAGTCGCTGCTACACCCAAGACCAAATACCGCATTGGATCAATTTCGAAAACTTTTACCGCTACCATCATCATGCAACTGGTGCAAGAGAACAAGTTGGAGCTAAGCACCTACCTAGAGGCCTTTTTCCCTGAAGTACCCAATGCAGATAAGATTAACATCGATCAACTGCTCAGACACCAAAGTGGGATTTTTAATTTCACCAGCGACAAGAAGTATCTTAATTATATGGAAAAACCTATGTCTAGGGAGAATCTATTGAACAAAATATCTTCTTATGAGAGTGTTTTTGAGCCCGGCACCAAGGCCGAATACTCCAACTCCAATTATGTTTTGCTTTCCATGATTATCGAGAAAATAGAGGGTAAGCAGTTTGCCGATGTTCTAACTGATCGGATTTGTAAACCCTGTAATCTGGGAGATACCTATTACGGTCAGGAGATTTCAGATGCCAGAGAGGAGGCCTATTCGTACACCTGGGACCAGACTTGGAAGGATGCTACCGAAACCGATATGTCTCTTCCCATGGGTGCTGGTGCACTGGTTTCCACCCCCAACGATTTAAACCGGTTTCTAAATTGTCTTTTTGACCATCAGTTGGTTTCTGAAGCCACTCTAAATCAAATGACGGATTTGAAAGATGGTATGGGAGCGGGTCTGTTCCAAGTGCCTTTTTACGAGAAAAGAGGTTTCGGTCACAATGGTGGTATTGACGGGTTTCAGACGGCCTCCTACTATTTCCCAGAAGATGAAGTGGCGATCTCCTATTTTTCCAATGGAGTAGTGATGGCGGTTAATAACGTGATGATCGGCGCTCTTAGTATTTTCTACGGGCGAGACTACCAATTTCCGGATTTTACACCGGCTCTGAAACTGCCTTCGGAAGCATTGGACCAATACCTTGGTGTATACTCCGGGCCCTCATTTCCAATGAAAATCACCATCAGTAAAAAGGGGAATTCACTAATGGGTCAAGCTACCGGACAACCGAGTTTCCCTTTGGAGGCGTTTGCGCAAAACCAATTTAGATATGAAGCGGCAGGAATAAAACTGGAATTTAAACCAGATGAAAACCAAATGATCTTACGTCAGGCTGGTAGGGATTTTGTGCTAAACCGTGAGTAGGATTTTGACACCACTATTTGACCTGCAATTTATATCCTTTACCGTAAACGCTGATTAAGGCGATTGAATTATCTTGTCTAAACCTTTTGCGCAGTTTTGAAATAAACATATCCAAACTGCGACTAGTAAATACCCCGTTGTCTTCCCAAACCTCCTTTAGTAGCCGTTCCCTGGTGACCAGTTGATTTTGTTCCTGGGCCAGTATGGTCAGCAGTTTAGCTTCAATATCAGATAGCTCCATAGTATCAAAACCATCAGAAAAAGATTGACCCTCGGCATCAAGCTGGCATTTGCCGATACTAATAGTCTTGGCGCTAGGCCCGGACATTGGTTCCGAGGTCTTCCTGATGGGAAACTTAATCACCAGCGCCCCAATCAGCGATAAGCCCAATAGCATGATCGCTACCTTTGGGATATCAGAATGACCTATCAGTGGGGCAGCCAGATTATCAAAGGAAAGTTGTATGGTGTAACATCCTGGCGGTTGCACTCTACCCAAACAGGGGATTATATCTTCATGTACTTTAGCTATCTGAAATCCGTATACGATGTCGCTGTTGGAGCAGTCGAGTACATTGACTGAGTATTGCTCCGGTAACCCGCTGGCAAGAATATTGGATCCCACAATTTCCACCAGGGTATCGGCATCGAAGCTGAAGGAACGCTGAAATTCTATCTGGAACCTACCATGTCCCAGCTGCTTCACTGGTAATACCCTTGATTGGGTATCACCTGCATGATGCAGCAACTGGTCCCCAATAGCCCGACAAACTAGAGCTGCCCTGTTTTGCAAGTTTTTGGAACGATCATTGGCTCTATGGCTCGCAACCACCAGGTAGGCTCCTAAAGAAAGCACCACCATGCCGACAATAAGGATTAGTTTGTTCATGGTATCGATTCGCTGGTTAAATCTAAATTCAGCACCGTAGAAATTACACTGCTTTTACACTTTTTTACATTCTTTTTACTTTCCTGATAGTTAATAGCGCTCATACAGTACCAAATTTGCCCACAACTAAACTTGTGCAACATGGGTAATCTTTTATTTCAACTGAAAAGCTGGAAGCAGGTAGGTTCGATTGCCTCAATACTTGTCATGCTATTAAGTGGACTAACTGCTTCAGCACAGCATCTTGATGGACCAAAGGGTCTTCGCTA
>JANQPK010000262.1 GCA_028289505.1 Cyclobacteriaceae bacterium | reverse complement strand
ACACCTTGGAGAAGACCGGGTTAGGGCCATTTCAATGGATAGTACCGAGGGTTTTGTCAGGGGTATGGAAGTGGTGCACACCGGATCTCCGATTAGGATGCCGGTTGGAGAAAGCATTAAAGGCCGATTATTTAATGTGGTGGGTGAAACTATCGACGGAATAAAGGAGCCAGAAACTGACATGCAGTTGCCCATTCACCGTCATGCACCCAAGTTTGAAGACCTTTCCACTTCAGCAGAAGTTTTATTTACCGGAATTAAAGTAGTGGATTTATTAGAGCCCTATGTGAAAGGTGGGAAAATCGGCTTATTCGGAGGTGCTGGAGTAGGTAAAACGGTGCTGATCATGGAGTTGATCAATAACATCGCCAAAGCTTACTCGGGATTATCAGTGTTTGCCGGTGTAGGGGAAAGGACCAGAGAAGGTAATGACCTACTGCGGGAAATGATTGAGTCCGGTGTAATCAAATACGGTGATGAGTTCAAAGAGTCTATGGAAGAAGGAGACTGGGATCTAACCAAAGTTGATCAGGAAGAACTTGCCAAATCACAGGCCACCTTGGTATTTGGACAAATGAATGAACCTCCAGGAGCTCGTGCCCGGGTAGCGTTATCTGGTCTTACCATCGCAGAATATTTTAGAGATGGAGATGGACAGGGACAAGGTCGCGATATACTTTTCTTCATGGATAATATTTTCAGGTTTACCCAAGCGGGTTCAGAAGTATCAGCACTATTGGGAAGGATGCCTTCAGCAGTGGGGTATCAACCTACCCTGGCTACTGAAATGGGTGCCATGCAAGAAAGGATTACTTCCACCAAAAATGGATCTATTACATCGGTGCAAGCTGTATATGTGCCTGCTGATGACTTAACAGACCCCGCACCTGCTACTACCTTTGCTCACCTAGATGCCACAACCGTGCTGTCTAGGAAAATTGCTGAATTGGGGATTTATCCTGCAGTGGATCCATTGGATTCTACCAGTCGGATCCTGACTGCGGAGATAGTTGGTGATGAGCACTATGCCACAGCACAAAAAGTAAAAGAGACCTTACAACGCTATAAGGAGCTTCAAGATATCATTGCCATCCTGGGAATGGATGAACTTTCCGAAGAGGACAAACTGGTAGTACACCGAGCACGTAGAGTGCAGCGATTCCTATCTCAGCCCTTTCATGTTGCCGAACAGTTTACAGGCTTGGAAGGAGTACTGGTGGATATTAAAGATACCATCAAAGGCTTTAACGAAATTATGGATGGTAAGCACGATCATCTACCTGAGGCTGCCTTCAATCTGGTTGGGACCATCGAAAATGCTATTGAAAAAGGAGAAAAATTACTAGCTGAAGCCGAGAAATAATGAGTTTACAATTGGAGATTATCACCCCGGATGGCAGCTTTTATGAAGGCGATGTCAGCTCAGCTACGCTGCCTGGTAGCTTAGGTGCTTTCCAAGTTCTAAACAATCACGCTGCTATTATCAGTTCGTTAGCAAAGGGTGCATTGTCTTATGTTGATGAAGAAGGCAACCACGCCATTGAGATTGATGGAGGTGTGGTAGAGGTTTTGAATAACAAAATTACGGTTCTGGCCGAATCAATCCTTTAAACTGTTGCGCTTACCGCAACAACTGTTACTTTTACTATAATAATCCAGACAGTGGTATCGTTATTTGCAGTAAATGCATTTCCCATTGAAATTCAGGCATTTTAGCATTTTGCTGGCGTTATTTTTACTGACGGCGCTAACCGTAGAAGCACAAAAACTACCCAAAGTAAAAAAGCCCAAGAAAAAAAAGCGTGAGCATGCAATAGACATGGACTCCTTGAGCGCTACTATGGCCCCTACCATTGATCTGGAAGAGGAAGAAGAAGAGGAGGATGAAAAGGCCAAAAAGAAAAAGCGTAAAAAAAAGGTGTTTTATGGGATGAGAACCAGAAAGGGGCGGATCTCCAGAATGTCTGGGGGAAAACAGCTTTACGAGGAGTTCTACTATTTACGCGAATATGTAGAGCCTGATTACTACGTACGCCAGAAGTTCTACTACGATCCTGAAGATCAGAAAATTAAATTCAGCAGCAGTGTAAAAAATAAGGAGGTATTGATCCTCCATGGACCCTACAAGCGGTACCTTGATGGGCAGCTAATTGCAGAGGGAATTTTTTATATCGGTACTAAACACGGTAGATGGATGGAATTCTTCAGCAATGATGTTCTGAGAAACAAGGAGAAGTATCATAAGGGATGGTTGAAAGAGTCTGAAATATCATTCTATGACGCCGAGGCTACCAAGGTTAAAGAAGTGATTCCCATTCAGCATGGTAAGAAAGAAGGCTCCTACTATTATTTTCCCGATAATGGTGTGGTAGGAGTGACCGGTGATTATGAAAATGATTCGAGAGTGGGAGTTTGGAAAGAATATTACAAATACCGTCGTAACCGCAGAAATAGGAAAAAAGAAGTTCAATACGGAGAAGACGGCTACAATCAAGAGTTCAGGCCATTTATATTAAAGGAGTGGAGCCAGGAAGGGAAGTTGCTGTATGATCGGTCTGTCCGCCAGAGGAAATTGAATCAAAGCTGACCCAGGTAACCTTTTAAATGTTGTACCGATCCACTTTCACCTAGAAATACTAACAATACATCAAGTCTTACCGCCCCCATCCAATGTTTGCCATTTAAGTAGCGGGAAGCCGTCTGCTTGATCTTTTGACGCTGATACCAGCTAACTTTATCTTCGACCAAAGAGTAGTAGTGGTATGAACGAGTTTTAACTTCCGCGAAAACCAATAAATCCTCCCTAATCGCAATTATGTCGATCTCACCCCTGCCAATGCGATAATTTTTCTCCAGGATCTGATAGCCACTCCGCTCCAGGTATTGAATGGCCACCAATTCCCCTTGATTTCCTATCTGTTTCCTGTTTTTCACGATTCCAATATAGGTCCTGTCAATTTCTTTTTTTTGTTGTTAACTTCGGAGCACCAAAAAATAATTATGCTTGATAACATAGATCCAACCACCACCAGTAGCTGGGAAAAGCTGAAGAGTCACCAGCGAGAAATTGAGAAACTGGATATGCGCCAGATGTTTGCAGAAAACCCAAACCGCGCTGCCGATTTTTCAAGGCTGTTTGAAGATATTTTGGTCGATTTTTCAAAAAACAGGATCACCGCAGAGACACTGGAACTCTTAATAGACTGGGCACACCAGGCCAAATTGTCCCACGCCATTAAAAAAATGTTCGCCGGGGATCCAATCAATGTCACCGAAAACAGGTCAGTGTTACACATTGCCCTTCGAAATCGGAGTAACCAACCTATTTTGGTAGACAATAAGAATGTGATGCCTGAAGTGAATGATGCCTTGGAGAAAATTAAATTGTTCTCCGATAAAGTAAACAGTGGTAGTTGGAAGGGATATACTGGAAAATCCATTACTGATATTGTCAATATTGGGATCGGAGGATCTGACCTGGGGCCCTTAATGGTTACAGAAGCCTTACGTCCCTATGCGATGGGAAGCATAAAGGCTCATTTTGTCTCAAATGTTGATGGTACCCAT
This sequence comes from Cyclobacteriaceae bacterium, assembly GCA_028289505.1. Taxonomy (GTDB): domain Bacteria; phylum Bacteroidota; class Bacteroidia; order Cytophagales; family Cyclobacteriaceae; genus SZUA-3. The sequence continues at coordinate 289 of JANQPK010000262.1, read as the reverse complement.
ATTGCAGAAACCCTGAAAGATCTATCAGCGGAAACTACACTGTTCCTGATCGCATCGAAAACTTTTACTACCCAGGAAACCATGACCAATGCACAAAGTGCAAAAACCTGGTTTCAGCAGTCAACCTCAGATGAAAAACATATAGCTAAGCATTTTGTGGCCATAAGCACCAATATCGAGGCGGTAGAAGCTTTCGGTATCGACCCCACTAATATGTTTAGGTTCTGGGACTGGGTTGGGGGCCGTTATTCTTTATGGTCTTCAATTGGGCTATCTATTGCTTGCTATC